>JAYSRH010000433.1:0-2854 GCA_043721115.1 Fibrobacteria bacterium
ACCTCTGGGAAAATCAAAGTCGGCCCGCAAAAAGGCGACTGCGCTGAAGTTCACGATAGCTTATTCGATCACAATAGCGCCTTGATGGCCCTATCGCCAGTGGGAGCGGATGCGGAAGCCGATGCCTTTCAAGGCCTCAATATTCTCGCCGAAGCTCTGATTTATGCTGCGGACCATTCAGAGCGGGACTGTTTAATTTATGGACATGCCGATAGCACCGGTGATGCCGCCTATAATATGGAGATATCCAAATTGCGGGCGCAAGGTGTGCAGGCATTGCTCGATGGGAATAAAGAAGTCTGGGTTTCCATCGCTGTCAAAAAGGGTTCGAACGAATCGTTGGAAGAATATCTGCTGGCCTTCCATCATGCATTTGGGTGGGAATGCGATCCGAGTAGTGTGGATGGGACGGTCAGCGCGGCCACGAAGGCGGCGGTGGAGAATTTTCAGAGAGCGTTCAATGGCGAGCATGACGGACATTTGGAAGTCGACGGGAATATGGGGCGCGAGAGTTGGGGCGCGGTTTTCCATATCTTAGAGGAGCAATTAGGGCTCTTGGTTGAAGCTAAGGGGCGGGATCCGAAGAAGCTGAAGATGCGTTATGCTTCGCTGAATGGGGGCATCGTGGCCTGCGGGGAGAAGTTTTCGTTAGAGGCGAAGGAGAAGGACGGGTTTAAGTCGCAGAAGAATCGGCGAGTGGAGATCGCCTTTGTGGATGCGGTGCGGGGTGTGCCGAAGACGCGACGGGAAATTCTGTTGGCGCCGATTGTGATTAAGGCGGGGAAGGCCCAACCAAAAAATTTGGTTAAATCAGGTTTAACGGCGATTATTTTAGGTTGTGCTCATGGACCAAAACGAAATACTAAGCAAGACCAAATCTTGGAAATCGTATCTGACTTGGCTACGGGAGACAAGTGTACATTCGAAGCTATCGGAACAGAACTTGAAGGCGTGAATTGGAGCGTCAGCGGTTGGGGCGATAGTAATACAAAAGGTAAAAACGGCACATGTAATGTTCGCGGGTATAAAACCCCCGGGGAGCAGCTTTGGATTCCACATTTCAAACCACATATCGTCAATGTGGCGGCAAGGCATCTCAATGGAACGCAATTGTCCAAGGAAATCCATGTTTATCCGGCAGATCAGTTTTATCTAAAATTGGATTTAGCAAAAATACGAAAGCTCCGTAATTTAGAAGACCAAGTACAAAAGGGATTAAAGAATATTCTATCGATAACCGGCGGTGACCTGAAATTCAAAGCGCTTAATGGCTTTGTTTCTGGCCAAATGGGTTTCAAGGAAGAAGGTAAATCGCCGAATGTTTTCTGGGCTTATTTGGTTGAAGTTGGGATGTCGCCATTAATTGGTGCCGCTTTTAAAATTAAATATCCCACCCCAATGAACAATGTTCCCCAGTGGGTAAAAGATCATGCGGGGGACTTCGAAATCTATATTGAGCTTTCTGGGGGCATTGACGCATCATTTAAATATGAAAAAAAGGAAAGTTCGAAACCCGCCGAATTCTACTGCAAAGAGCAAGGCTTAAAAGCTAGGCTTGATATTTGTGCAGGCGCATTTTTAATTGTTAAGCGCTGGTCGATATTTAAGAACCCGACAAAAGATGACTATATCCTAAAAGTCGATGGCAAAGCAAAAGCAGGCATTTATACCACTTTTGGGAAATCAAAAGAAGCAACGGACACAGAATTGAAAGTTGCCCTTACATTCGGTTTTAACGGTTTAAAAATGGAAGCATCGGCTTTGTTTTGGGATGGAAAAATATCGAAAAAGGTGGAATTCGTAATTATTGAGAAAAAAGAAGCCCAGCCTATTTGTTTTGATCTTCACACTCATTTTGACGGAACTCATCGAGAAGTCTAGAAAGTATGTTAAGTATGAATCAATTGTGGACGGTCTTAATATTCTTGATTATTCAGGTCGTGTGGGGTGGCCCAATAATTATTCTTCTTTTGGAAATAAGTGATCGGGTTGGGTACAATAGATTTAAAGAAAGACCTCAAGATGTACATAGTGAAAAGGCAATTGTTATTGATGCGACAATATCCGAATATATTGATGACGATTTGGAACCAAATTATCGTCCGAACCTGGCGTTTCGATTTGTGGGTGATAAGTTGGGTCGAAAATTGAGTATTAGCTATACCGATGAATTGAATTTCCCCAGTATCGCACTAGCTTACGATTATCTGAAAGATATTGTACCAGTTGGAACACCATTTACTTTTCTTGCTTGGCGCAAAACTCCCAAGGAAAAGCCGCTCTTTTCTGGATCAATTCAAGAGGGGGATCGGTTATCTCCTTTTCTAACCAATGCGGATCATGCCTTCCTAAAGTCAGTTTTGTGGAAAGACGAGCATCAACCTTTGATTGAAGTAAAGCATGTTATTGGTGATTATTCAAAGCACGAATTTAGATACCGGAAATCGCGCTATGGAATGATTGAAGGGTTCGTGTCAAGCTTAGTAGTTGCAATGTTAACGGCAACAATCGTTGTAGGGGTTTTTAAATCATTTCCGAACGACCTTGGTCTTACTGTCATTGGATTTCGAAAAATTGTCGGAATTGTAGTGGCGCTTACCATGGCGATCTCATCTTATTTGGTTTTAAAAGCACCCATTTATTCAAAATCAAGGACCACTTTTTTCGAATTTGAAGTAAACGCTCAATCCATAAAGTCTATATCCCCATGAACCCTCCCGAAGTTTTTTACCTAAGATTTGAAACTCTTGGAGTTGCTGCGTATTTCGGCTTAACCGGCACCTTGTTTCGGCGCTAACCGGCAGGTGATTTCGGGTCCGGCACCCTCCTTGTCGGAGCGCAGCGACGCCTCGCT
>JAYSRH010000434.1:0-7327 GCA_043721115.1 Fibrobacteria bacterium
GATTTCTGCTGCGAATGCTGGATCCGGGGGACGGCTGGGAAAACTTTCTGAGGGAAAAATCCTCTTGGCAGGATTCCTTATTTGAAATACAAATTGCCTATGGAAAATTTCTTAAAGAAAGGGACCAACTTTCTGAAGCGGCCAAGTATTACAGCCGAGGATTAGAAGGCTCACCTAAAAATGGTCCAGGC
The DNA here is from genome assembly GCA_043721115.1 of Fibrobacteria bacterium. Taxonomy (GTDB): domain Bacteria; phylum Fibrobacterota; class Fibrobacteria; order UBA11236; family UBA11236; genus Chersky-265. The sequence goes on from JAYSRH010000434.1 coordinate 192, forward strand.
TGGTTGGATTTAGCTGAAATTTATTATCGGTTGGACTATCTGGTTTTTTCCGAAACTTGCCTTCGGCAAGCTTTTCGTTTTGGAATTGCGGATCCTTACATTTATGAATTATACAGTCGGCTGCTTCAGTCCGGCAACCCGGATGCAGAAGGCGGTGCGGAACGCTGGCAAGCCGCAGAACGGGTTCTGGAAGCGGGATTTCCTCACGATTTTCAGAGCCGCAGTATGGCACAACTTTTATACCATGTTTACAGCCATAACCGAAAAGTTGACGCAGCTGCAAATCTCCGGGACCAATTTTGGTTCCATTTTCAAGGCCCCAGACGCGTACATCAAATGGCTTTAGTCGGCATGCGGACGCGTGGCAAGCTGCAATTGCATGTTGCGTTGGACGAAGTAAGTTTTCCGCTTATTCGGAGTCTAATTACAACCGATTTTTACGAAGCTTTTTAGTACATTTGGCCAAGTCGCATTTTGAATCATAAAGTCTGGCGGGAGGACTTCACTTGGGCATAAAAAAACTTTTCCCCATTGCAGGCGTTCTGTTTTTGGCAGCTATAACTTTACCCAGAGCGCAGTTGCCGGTCGCTGGATGTCCAGATGCCGATATTCAAACCTTTCCCACCAACCTTGTCGTTCAAACCCCTGCCTTGAAATATACTGTTACCAATTTCGATCCCAGTTGGTTCGATACGGACCACCCGGAAAACTCACCGACTTTGTTTACACTCATGATTTCTCCAGCTTTGGCAAAATACGCGGGGACACTTCGGCTGCGGGTTCAAATCCTGGCGGACACGGCAATGACACCAGTACCTTCCCAAACTGCAATCCCTGCTTTCGATAAGGTCACCACTGTTCTCGATGTGACAAAAATCGGCACTGTATTGCGCTCGCAGGATGTCTTCGCTCTCAATTACCTCCCTGGTGGACTTTCCTTTCAGAAAAGCGAACTCTTTGACATTATTCTGAATAATCGCGTTGCTCCTGAAATGAACCTTATTTTCAAATTTAATTTGACTTGTGAAGCAGACGTTACCTTAGCTGCTGCTACAACTACTGTCCAGCTCGGCGATCCGGGCCGCCTGCGGTATGTCAAAATGATCCAGGCCCTGTATCCCGGCACGCAAATAATAAATCCTGCTCCTGTGCCACTGTATACCATGACACCGATATTCAAGGTCGCTTCCGAATTGTTTAACACCAAGATTTTCGATTATCCACCTGACCAATCTAAAATTGAAATTTTCCTCTATGAATTGCCTTCCGGCGTCTCGCCTTCGGATGCCATGGATGGTTTGGAATTTGCAAAGTTCGGAATAAAGAATGAATCGCCCACGCCATATCCACCGGACCAGCCGCGTTTGGAACCGGGCGTAAAATATATTTGGAGGGCGCGCGCCTTACTGCGGGGGCCGACCTCGGATTATCTCTATTCCAATCCTCTTTATTTCAAGGTAGATGAGCGTTTGGAAGGGGGCTCTTCCATTCCACCTTCAGAGATCACGGACTTAAAATCGCTTGAACAACAGATCAAGTATGGCGACGATTACTCGAAACGCGTCATGGCCGCCCTTAAAATTATTCTTGGTGATAATTTTGAAATATTTGAAATGTCACGTACAGGAAAGGTTCCCGCCAAAGGTCAGATACGCCTTAATGGGCATCCCTACTCTTTGGAAGAATTAGAACGATTGGCTAGGGAATTTCATCAGACTAGGCATAGCTTAACCCGTTTGAGGTTCCAATGATGCTCGTTATTAATCGAATGAAAATCCAGTTTTTGCTCGTGCACGCTGCGTTTGTTCTGCTAACGTTGGGGAATGCATGTGCAGACGTCAATGGCATTGGTGTAGTCCGTTCCACCAAGGGATCCGTTCGCGCAACCTTGGGCGGTGTCGAAACGGATTTAAAAGGTTCCGAACTTTTAGGTACGGGCGTGCAAATTGTTGCTGGCGCAGATGGCAAAGCAATTTTGCGTTTGTTGCCCGATCAAGCCTTCATGGAAATACATCCAAAAACCAATTTCGTTATGAAACGGATAAAGGCTAAGTCCAAGCGAATTCGACGGGTAAAACTCGACGTTGGGGAAGTGGTCTTTGGCCTAAAGAAAAAAAGTGAACCGGTTCAGTGCGAAAGTATACACACTCAAGCAATTGCACAGGCAGGGCGATTTGCGTGCAAAACGGATGAAAAGGGTGTAGCGACAATTTTGGTCCAAGACGGTGAGATATCCGTCTACAACCGGCCGAAGGATTTAACCACCATTGTCCGATCTGGACAAAAGGCCGTGTCCGATATCAATGGAATCAAGGTGTCGGACGCATCAGATTCAGAATTGGAACAGGTTGGGTTTAGACAAAATGTAGTTGAAGTAGACTTTGTCAATCCGGAAACCGATGCCTATACGACTTTGGAAGTGGAATATGAAACCAACTTTTAAGCTGCTTGGCGGAATCCGGCACGCGCTTGTTTTTGGACTGATTTTTATTGGCACCAATGGATGGGCACAGGTTGCCGCGACTCCCGAAGTGGGAGGCGATACTCTAGATACGTCCACACCTGCACCCGCCGGGATTGAAGCTGCACCTTCTCCATCCACGGGACCGGCAAACCCAGTTGAAAACGAATTTGACGAGTATTCCATTGAGCCTGAAATCGGCGGATTCCTTATTCCGATCGAAGGCGACGTGTTTTATGAACCTGAAGTCCGAGTATTGGTTTCTCTACCTGGAACGCCACCAGCCAGCATGGTGCTATTGTTGGATGGTCTTCCCGTTTCGAGTCCGCTTGCCATAAAGGAAGAACTGCTTACCGTGGCCATACAAATTCACAAATCCGGTGCGCATCAACTAAGTCTATTGTTATTTAACGAGCGCACGGAAATAACGGCAAAATTGGAAACACGCTTTTTCGTCCGTTTGCCCGAGCCACAACGCACATCCCGCAATTCCAATTTCAAACAGTTCGGTCGAGTTGTGGCAAAAGTCGACTGGAAAAATGGTGAGGCTAAAGGCAGAATTTTATCTCAAAGCGAGTTGAATTTGAAACCAGGTACTCGGGATACGCTTGTGGCCGGTAAAGCGGAAGCGCCAGTTTCACAGGAATTGGACGGTGCAACGGAAGCCGCGTATAACATCAAATATAAACAGGTGCAGGCTTTTGGAAAAGTATTGGTACGCACTGACGAAAATCGCTTTCGGCAGCCCGCTCACCGCATGACTACCAGCTTGAAATATGGCCCATGGGCCGCATTGAAAGCCGGCGACATTTATCCCTTGTATAATTCACTAGTGTTAAATGGTACGCGCGTGCGTGGAGCCGAAGCCATGATGAATATTGTTACGGGTGAAAAACAATGGGCATCATTGCGCGTGGTCCGTGGCGAAAGTCGTCGGGAAGTGCCAGCTTACCTAGTCAAATATGACACTGGAAATGGAACTCGTACGGACACGGTTACTGGTACCTATGGTCAGACTTTGTCGGCGGCGAGACTTGGGCTAGGTGGAGGACCCGCTTTTGAATTGGGCTTTTCACTATTGAAGGCGTCCGATCATGAAGGTAATGTCGATAGGGAACAGGTGAACTCCATGCTCCACGGGTTGCGGCCCGCCGATAATTTGGTGCCTGGAATGGATATGCGCATTGGAATTTGGGACGGTCGTATTCAAATATTTGGAAATTCTGCGATGAGTCTTTATACGCGCGACCGTTCCTTGGGCGCTTTTCATCCCGATACATTTGCGGTCGCCATTAATCCGGAAAATTTCAAAAATTTCTTTATTTTCAATGCGACAACACGTGGATGGCAATATTTATTGAGTAAGAAAGCCACGAATACCAGCCCTGATGTACTTGGTTTTATGGGGACCAACAGCGCCTACGAAGGTGGCATTGTTTCCTCTTTGCCTTTTGCAGGAATAGTGGCAGAAACCGAGCTCCGCTATTCCCACTTAGGTCTCGATTATCATAGTGAAGGCAATCCCTTCCTGGGTGGCAATCCCGGGGATGGATTTACATTGCTGCAGAAATTAATTGTGCTCGAAAATAAACTTTCCTTGGGTATGGAATTGGGGAACTATGGACAGGACCTTGGCCTTAGTAAACAAGTTCAACGCAATATAAAGGTGGAGCTTCGCTATACGCCCGGCCCGTATCAGCCAAGTTTATGGATTGGCGGTGGCCGCTCGAATATTGCCCCAGATGGCGATTTCCCCCATCAGTTTCGTTCCAGCTTCCTTAATTTCAATACCGGCGGCTACCATCAATTTCAAGTTGCAGATGGTAAAATGTATACCACCATACTATATGGTTTTACTCAAAGTGAATTATCGCTGCAGTCGCAAGACATTACTGACACATTGCCGGTTTTCCCCACAACAAGCACCAATATCGTGAATGCCATGTTGCAGTATAAAATGCACAATACCGAATTTTTGCCACGGCTTGCATATACTTTTTCGCATAACGGGATTCAATTGCCAACCAATGCCATAAGTATGGGTTTTCTTCAGCCCTTTTTAGAAAACACGGTACGGCTGGATCTTTCCAGCACCATTGGTCAGTATCCTGAGTCCAACAAAAAGAATGACTTGAGTCTAGGCGCTGCGGCCGCAGTGGAATATGTTTTAGGTCCTCAACAAACGTTTCGCATTCGCGAGCGCTGGATTCAATACGGCAAACGCCGCAGCTTGCTCCTCGGTGCCAACTACGAAATGTTCTTCTAAACCGGCGGTATTCGGCTCAATCCCTGACGGCGCCATGGCTGGAATGGGTCCAAGGGTACCGGGGTTCTATCTCCATTTAATAAACTGACCATACACTTGGCCGCGAGCGGTGCCATGCTAATGCCGCATTTATAATGCCCGGCGCAAATCGCCCAGCCCCTATCCGAATCTATCCAACCCATCCAGGGCAGTCTATCTCGCGTGCGGGGTCGGAAGCCGGCCCAGGTTTCGATGGGTTCCCGGTTTACTTCTGGTAGAAGTTCATTGAGATGCCGCGTAAAGTATTCCTGGCCAATGGCATCAAACCCCGGACTCCAAGTTTTAGGTTCCGTGGTTGCGCCGACAATTAAACTGTCACCGCGAGGGACCAAATAAATGTCTTCGTTAAAATGCACCATGCAGTTTTCCGCGTAGAATTTTTTAAGTCGGAACATCTGGCCTTTGACGGGAATCATTGGAGCCGAAATGCCTATCGACTTTAGAAATTCACCTGTCCAAGCGCCTGATGTCAGTAATATTTTTTTTGTTTTGACTTGGCCTTCCGGGAACTGCAAAGATGTTTTCTCTGCCTGGTATTGCCAGGCATCCGTGGGGGTGCCTGCCAAGAACGTGACCCCGGATTTCCGGCATGCCTTTTCTAATGCCGAAAGCAGATCTCGGTTTTGCACATAGGCTTCAGAAGGAAAGTGTAAGGTCTTAACATTTTTCAATGGGCAATGCGATTTGAGAAACGTCGGTAGTGTGTCAGAAATACTGTAGTCCCGGGCGTGCTCCCTTTCCAGCTGTTTGACCTTGGTCCGATATTGCTCTTGGCCCACAGGAGTGTCCAGATTGTAAACCTGATAATCTCCGTGCCGATGCAGCGCCACAGTCTCTCCCGAGAGTTGGGAAATGTCGGAAAGCCAATCCGGATAGAGATGAATGGACCGGACATAAAATTCTCTGAAGGGAGAAAGAAAAACCTGCGCGTCGCGTGTGACCAGAATTCCTGCCGCCGCCCAAGAAGCATTGTTGGAGGCAAGGCCCGGATCAAAAACCAGCACAGACATGCCTGCCCTGGCGGCTTCGAGTGCGCTGCTTAAGCCCATGATGCCAGCGCCCGCGATGGCTAAGTCAAATTCGTTATCCATTATGGAGGTTGAATCCCTGATCATGCATGAAAACTATCGCTCACTTGGCTGACGGTGTTTGTGTGAACATTCCCGGATTTTTAGCCACGGACTCGGCCAGATCGGCAAAGAAATGGATCTGACTGCATACGGACTTATGGAAATCCGCTATTCCCAGAGATTCATTTTCGGAGTGGGCATTGGTATACGGATCTTCGATGCCAACCAAAAGCGCCGGAATATTTCCCAGGACTTTGGTAAAGCTGTCCACAAAGGGAATGGTGCCGCCGCATCCAATGAAAACGGCCTCGCGTCCGTACCCGAGCCCCAAAGATTTTTTGGCTACTGCAAATACGGGATGATTGGGCGTGGTCATCCAAGGATTGGCTCCTTGTTCAGGAGTGACATCCACTTTCAGACCCCACGGACAGTGATCCTTGAGAAATTGCGTGAGGATGCGTGTCGCTTTGACATGATCCATATTGGGTACCAGTCGCAATCCGATTCGAGCCCAGGCAGAATCCATAATCACGTTCCCGGCAATTTTCTTACCGCCGCTTTGAATGGAATTGACCGCCACGGAAGGCTCACGCCACATTTTATTCAAAAGTTCCGTATCGGTTCCGAAAAGATTTACATCTGCGCCAATGCCGGACTGTTCTCTAAAAATCGCGTCCGTTAAACCGAGCTTGCGCATGTCTTCCAATTCCTGAGGGCTGGCGGGTAGGACATCTTCCCACAGGCCGGGGACGGCAACTTTTCCGGATGCATCGGTAAGTTTTGCGAGAATCTTGGCTAGACCTTGAATGGGATCGGGAATAGGCCCACCCCACATGCCAGAATGCAAGGGATGATCGAGAGCGGTCACCGTAATTTCCATGCTGATGAGACCACGTAAGGTGGTGGTAAGGCTGGGAAGCCCAGTGTCAAAATTACTGCAATCGGTCAAGATGACGCAGTCCGCTCCCAGACGGTCCCGGAAGGTTTTCAAGAATTCTGCCAAATGGATGGACCCGATTTCTTCTTCGCCTTCTATGATGACCTTGACATTGATGGGCAATTCCCCCGCGGTCTCCAGCCAGGCAGCCACACTGGCGGCATGGATGAGCACACCTGCTTTGTCGTCGGCAATGCCTCGGGCAAAAATTCGGCCATTGACTTCCGTCGGCTCAAACACGGGTGTTTTCCACAGTTCTTCCCGCAACGCAGGCTGAACATCGTGATGGGCATAGAGGAGAACGGTAGGGGCACCTTCGCATTTGAGCCAATCCCCGTAGACGTACGGATGCGTGCCTGGAAT
>JAYSRH010000435.1:0-2848 GCA_043721115.1 Fibrobacteria bacterium
TTGCCGATAATTAGAGAGACTTTTCTGGGAAAGGTTGCATTTGCAATGGGAATTTGGGGAGATTAGGATTGAAAAAGGGCTTCGATTTACCTATGCTCACGCCGCGGTTGTACGGATAAAACTAAAACGAACTTTGATCCGAGGGCGGTGGTTCTAGATGGATCTTGCGGTGGGACGGCGGTGCGGGGAAGTCGGGGCCAGCAGCGACAGGCAGGCCACAATGGACAAAAAAGGCGGTCAGCCGGGGTTGCGCCTGTAAAGAATTATGGATTCGGCTGGCTATGGGGATACTCGGCGGACGGTAGGGAGACTACCGCTTTTTAGTCGGTGTGGTTTTGGTCGTGCGCGTTGTTAGCCTGCATGTTACTCACTAAACGTAAAGGGTACGGTTACAATATCGTTAGCTTTATTTTCAACACTTCCAAATCGCCACTCAAATATTTTTTGAGTAATAACCAAAGCAAATTCCTTATAATTTGTAGTGTCTTCCAATAAAAGCAACTTTATGATTTTTCCTGATGGCGAAATAGATATTTTATAGGTTATCCTGCCCTTAAATCCATTTCTTTTCCTTAAATAATCATTATAAGTGTGCCTAAGCTTAGGGGATTCTACCCTAAAAACCTTTAAAATCGATTCGGTGGTTCTTGAATCCATTAAAGTGTCCGAGCCCTTAGTGACTGTGTCTTTTGGAATATTTCTCCCCGATATTATCGAGTCGTGAAAGTTTCTAGGAATTTTTGACGAGTAATGCTCAACTGGAGAGCGCCAGACGGTTGCTTCCACTAAATCAGAATTTGAATCCCTGATATAACTTGTATCAACTATCAATCCATTTTTTAATTTTACCCTGTACGATCGATTTTCAAGAACATATTCGTAAATATCCTCCTTTTGATTTAAAAATATTTTTGAACAGCCAGCTACAATAGGTATGAGAGGAATGAGGCATCTAATTAGTTTCATTTTTTTGTTCCGTGAATCGGGCTTGATTTTATAAACTTGGCCAAATCACCTTTAGATATATCCAATTCGAAAAGGGATCTGACAAGCAAATCAATTGAGACGGACGCATCGCCGGCTTCCATTTTTGCAACTCGCGATTGACTGGAATGAAGCTTTTTGGAAAGTTGAATTTGCGTTAGCCTTTTTGCCTTTCTGGTACTGACCAGATTTCTAGCCAAGGCTAATTTGAGTTCAATATATTCCATCTCAGAAGCACTAAGTCCAAGAAAATCTTTTGCGTCTCCGATTCTCCAGCGTGCAGCTTCCATTTTTTTCTTTTTACTGGCATCCATAATATCACCTGACTGTTTAGAATTTAGCTATTAAACTAGTCGTCGAATCTCCTCAATTTATTTTTGCAATTCTGAAATTCGATAAACAATTATCCGAGCCTCCTTGGAAAATGGGGTAATGTCAAGATCGGGATGCGGCCGTCTCAGGTCAAAATGTCGGGTAGGGTTATTTAACAAACCAAGGTGAGGGCGGAGGAGTTTCAATGAGATGGGTCGTCGTATTAAGTACCAGAACCGTGAGGAAGTCGTAGCTCGAATGAGGTAGCCTGGAGCCCCCAGCATTGGGGTACTGAGTGAAGAGACCGGAGTGCCGAAAGCTACTTTGTATGCCTGGCTGCGTTTGGCGGGCGGGCGTTCCGTCGGCGGGGCCGTTAAGGAAATCCACATGGGCAAGTCAAAGGGGAGAAAGCGCTCTCCCACCCAGAAGCTAAAACTTCTGGCGAAATCAATTGAGCTTGAAGGCGAAGCGCTGACGGAGTTTTGCCGAGTCAACCAGTTTCTGTTAAGTGAAGCAATGGCCTGGCGGGACCAAGCGCTTTCTGGATTGGAGATGGCGGATTCGCCGCGAGGGCTTGTACCTCGCGAGCAGTTGCAGGATCTGGAAAAGGAACTGACCCGCAAGAACAGCGTCTTAGCCGAACTTTCAGCGCTTCTGGTTCTCTCAAAAAAAGTCTCCCGTCTCTTCGAAGAGGAAAAATGACAGCCTTGAATAGACGGGAAGTGGTTGAAGCTGTTAGGGTTGCCATCAAGCAGGGCGCAAGCCAAGAGTCCTGCTGCGCTCTGTTGTCGCTTTGCGAGCGACGTCTCCAGCGTTGGCGTATGGTACCTCATGATAAAAGGGTGGGCGGTTATCGGGCCAGGAACCAGCAACTGAACGCCTCGGAGCATGAAGCGGCCGTAGCCCTCATCCAAAAGGCCCAGGAAGCCCATAAGCCCCTGCGCTGTGTGTATGCGGAAGAACTCGACGTGGGTCGGTACACTTGCTCTCCCGCAAGCCTTTATCGGATTCGTAACTGATTGGTTCCGGTGGAATCCCGTCCGACTTTGATGATGAAGCGGTCGCGGCGCCGGGAATTGAAGGCCGAAATGGTGAATAGTATATGGTGTTGGGATATCACCCCGATGCGCCTTCGCGTAGGGGGCCGGTTCTGCTACTTCTACGCCTTTATGGATCTATACAGCCGCAAGCTTGTGGCCTGGACGGTCGAGATACGGGAAGACGGCCTTTTGGCCCGCGATGTATTGGCGGATGCCATTGGAAAGTGGATCTCAGATCCATCGCTTCTGACCGTGCACTCGGATAATGGGAGTCCCATGAAGAACGCAGATTTGATGGAAATGCTGAAGCAACTCAAAGTAGCGGTGACTCGAAGCCGACCGCATGTCAGCGACGATAACGGATTCATCGAAAGCCTATTCGCGACCTTCAAAAGTCGTATGGCTTATCCGGAAAGCTTTGGTTCGCTGGAAGAGGCAAGGGATTTTTGCACCCAGTTTGTTGCATGGTACAATACCTGCCATCGGCATAGTAGTCTGGACTCCCTGACCCC
>JAYSRH010000436.1:0-7302 GCA_043721115.1 Fibrobacteria bacterium
GTACGCCGGCAATGGTTTGGCCTTCCTTGAGCGACATGTATTCAAGGGCTTCTAAGATCAAAGGTTGGTCATCGGTGGTAAAGGATGAGACAGCTGGAATAGCCTGTGAAACCGGTAACGATTGCGCGGGAGTTATTCCCCAAGTCACAAAGGGTTCCAGAGCCGAGCCATCCAGCTCAACGATATCGGCATACTCGGCATCGGCATCGGAGGCAATGCTTTTCCAATAGGCTAAGGCTTTATCCCATTCTGCACCAGTTGGCGCATAGGTCCGGCCACGAAGGTAGACGAATGTCGTCTCGTCCGGATTGACATAACCGATGCGCGCGCCCCCTTCAATGGACATGTTGCACAAAGTCATCCGTTCTTCCATCGAAAATGCCTCGATCACGGAGCCACCGTATTCATACGCATAGCCCACACCACCGTTAACACCCAGCTTATTGATGATGGCGAGAATGACATCCTTGGCATATACACCTTGGCGTAACTTGCCTGTTACATTAATTCTGCGGACCTTGAGTTTGGACATGCTCATGGTCTGGGTGGCGAGAATATCCGCCACCTGACTGGTGCCAATGCCGAAAGCCAGAGATCCGAAGGCACCGTGCGTGGAGGTATGACTGTCCCCGCAAGCGATGGTCTGGCCGGGCTGAGTCAGTCCCAATTCGGGCCCAATGACATGGATGATACCTTGGCTTCCAGAATCTTCGCCGAAAAATTGGATGCCCGTTTCCTTGGTATTGTTCTCAATTGCCACCAGCATTTCTTCCGCCAACGCATCTTTCAAGGGACGATGACGTTCCAATGCTTCCGTAGGAATAATATGGTCCACCGTGGCGAAAGTGCGCTTTGGAAAGCGGACCTTTAGTCCCCGCTGCTTAAGCAGGGAAAATGCCTGAGGCGAGGTCACCTCATGGATGAGGTGTAGGCCAATGAATAATTGATACTGTCCTGAAGACAGTGTGCCCACCGTATGTTTATCAAATACTTTATGGTATAGGTTCTGGCCCATTTTTATTCTCCCAACGCCAATTGAACTTTGTGTTCAAGCTCTTGTTCTGGTCTTAATCCTTGCAGTTTTTCACGGATGCGACCGTCCTTACCGATTATAAAGGACGTCGGCAGCCCGGTGATTCCACCGAATTGCTTCATAATTTCATCATTGCCGACGAGCACTGGATAAGTTATGCCGTATTCACGACTAATAGCGCGGACCTTTTGGCCTTCCGGGTCGTCCACATTTATAGCCAGCACTCTAAAATTACGGCCATGGAATTTGTCATTCAGTCGGACCAGGGAAGGAATTTCCATTAAGCAGGGCTGACACCAGGTTGCCCAAAAAACTAAAAGGGTAACGGTCTTGTCTTCCGCGGACAATGTAAAGGAGTCGCCAGCGTAGGTTTTAAAAGCAATGGTTGGTATTTGACCGGAAATCGACTGTTTTTGCCCACAACCCGAGAACATCAGTAGGACCGCGAAGAGAACAATGCCGGAAACGGTGCTTGCAGTCAGCTTAAACAAGGAAATAAGTCCTATGGTGGATTATTGCGTAGATGTGTCTTACAATATACACAAAAAACGGCAAATATGGCTTTAAGAAGTCCGGCCACTTGGCCCATTTGGAAAGGCGTAAATAGCGTTGAATGAGAAATTGGGGGAAATTCTTCTACGGGATGGGGTAGTGACCCCGGATCAGTTGGGGGAAGCCTTAAAGCTACAAACCGAAAAAGGCGGCACCTTAGGTGAAAACCTGGTGGCGGTACGGGCCATAGGTTCGGTGGATGACATCGTCTGGCAACTGGCCGCACAGATCAATACGCAGGTGGTAAACCTCAATGAAATGAACGTGTCCACCGCCATTATTTCATTAGTTCCCGAAGAAATGGCTACCAAGTATGGCGTGATACCGGTTCAAAAAGAGGATCGCCTGATTCATATCGTCATTGGCGACCCAAAGAATATTTTTGTGGTCGATGCCATCAAGTTTTTAACCGGCTGCCATGTACGGGTTTGGATGGCGCCAGAATCGCAGGTTAAAAAGGCCATTGAAAAGTATTACCTCACTTCCGTGAACAACGTGGTCATGGAAGGGCTTTTACAGGATGTCGAAGAAAGTAATCTGGAAATCATTCCGGAAAGTTCCGTCGACGATGGGGCATCCGATTACAATGTGATGGAGGCCCCACTGGTGCGCCTCGTTAACAAGGTTTTGACCGACGCCGTTCGGCTAAGAGCTTCGGATATCCATGTTGAAGCCTATGAAAAAACCATGCGCGTCCGCTATCGTATGGATGGAACCTTAATCGAACAAACGACACTGCCGTATAAACTCAGGGCCGCGATTGTCTCCAGACTAAAGATTATGGCCAGTCTTGACATTGCCGAACGCCGCTTGCCACAGGACGGCCGCATCAAGATGAATGTTGGCAGCAAGAAAATCGATTTGCGCGTCAGCGTTTTGCCAACAATTTGGGGCGAAAAAGTGGTTATGCGTATTCTGGACCAGGACAACTTAAACCTAGACATGTCTAAGATGGGGTTTTCGGAAAAGTCGTTGCGGGATTTCGCCGAGGCCTTGAATTCACCTTTCGGCATGATTCTCGTTACGGGTCCTACCGGCTCCGGCAAGTCGACAACTTTATACTCGGCGCTGTCCAGCATCAACACTCCGGATACCAATATCATGACGGCGGAAGACCCGGTGGAATACAACTTGGAAGGCATCAATCAAGTTGCAGTTAAAACGGATATCGGGCTCACCTTTGCAGCCGCCTTGAAATCCTTTTTAAGACAGGATCCGGACGTCATTATGGTGGGTGAAATTCGGGATCTGGAAACGGCGCAAATAGCTACCAAGGCCGCGCTCACCGGTCATTTAGTCTTGAGTACCTTGCATACCAACGACGCCCCCAGCACGATTACGCGCTTGGCCGATATGGGCATTGAGCCTTTCCTGGTGGCGACATCCGTTCGACTCATTATTGCCCAACGATTGGTCCGAAGGATTTGCAAGAATTGCAAGGTGGAAGACAAAGTGGATTCGGAAGTGTACCGCTTACTCGAAATTGGCGAGGAGGAAGCGAAAACCCTGACTCTTTATAAAGGCGCAGGCTGCGCAATGTGTTCCAATACGGGGTTCAAGGGCCGACTGGCTATCCATCAGGTATTGCCGATTTCGGATGCAATACGCAAGATGATCGTGGACCGGGCCACTCCGGATGAAATTGAAAAGGTTTCCATTGCGGAGGGGGTGCTCACTTTGCGAATGGCAGCTTTAGTGCGACTCAAGGAAGGCGTTACTACAGCCCAGGAAGTGATTAAATCAACGAAGATATGATATTATCTATTTTAAGGGGTTGGAAAAGGCAAAAGGTTAGGCAGTTTTGCGGTTGGAGGCCTGTGCATGGTTAGCATTCAAGAACTTCTGAGTAAGATGGTGGAAATGGGGGCATCGGATCTCCATATTACTAATGGCCGTCCTCCCATGTTTCGCGTCCATGGCTTTTTACGCCCCTACATGAGCGATTCCTTGAGTCCGGAAGAGTGTATGCGGCTGGCGTACGGCATCATGAATGAATCGCAGCGTAAAAGTTTTGAACAGAAAAGGGAATTCGATTTTTCCTTCGGGGTTTCCAATTTAGCGCGTTTCCGCGCCAACGCATTTTTGCAGCGCGGTTGCGTCTCAATGGCCATCCGATTCATCCCCTTTGAAATCCAGAGTTTGGAACAGCTGGGCTTGCCTAAGATTTTTTCCGAATTAGTGGAGCGTCCTTCTGGACTAGTTCTCGTTACTGGCCCTACGGGTTCGGGTAAGTCGACTACCCTGGCAGCCATGATCGACAAATTAAATACCGAATTGGAAGGCCATATTCTAACGGTAGAGGATCCGATTGAGTTTGTGCACAAACACAAACGCTGTATTATCAATCAAAGAGAAGTCCGTGCGGATACAGATACTTTCGCATCCGCATTGCGCGTAGCCTTGCGTCAGGACCCGGATGTGGTGCTCATTGGAGAAATGCGAGATCCGGAAACCATGGCGGCTGCGCTATCGATCGCTGAAACCGGGCATTTGACGCTGGCTACCTTACATACCAATTCAGCAGCCCAAACCATCAACCGCATTGTCGATGCGTTTCCAGCCGGTGAAAAATCTCAAATCCGGACCCAACTTTCCTTTGTATTGCAAGGCGTGATCAGCCAGTGTTTGCTGCCTAAAATTGGTGGTGGGCGCATTATCTGCTATGAGGTCATGACCATGACCACCGGCATCCGTTCCATGATTCGTGATGATAAGATTCATCAAATTCAAAGTGCGATTGAATCTGGAACCAAATTCGGAATGAATACGATGAATGCCAAACTTGTTGAATTAGTGCAAGCCCGAAAAATAGAACGCAGCGACGCGCTGGCGCGCTCAATAGACCAGGAACACTTTGAACGCCTGCTGGCTGGGAATTACCGTTCTTAAGCAGGCCCGTCCCTCAATGAGATTTCGGAGATAGATCATGTCCAAATGGCTTTATTCAGGAAGAACCACAGCCGGCAAAGAAGTGTCCGGGGAGATCGAAGCCAGCAATAAAAGCGACGTGGAAGTGCTGCTGCGCAAAAAGCGCGTCCGCGCGAACATGATCAAGCGCAAGCCGCTTGACTGGAAGTTTAACATGCAAGGTGGGGTACCGCTGCGGGTGATGGCCCGGTTTACCCGCCAATTTTCGGCCATGTCCTCAGCTGGTTTGCCACTGATTCAATGTTTGGACATTTTGCAGGAACAAACCGAGCACGAAGTGTTGAAACGCTCCATCATGCAAGTAGCGGCGGATATTCAAGGTGGTGGAACCTTGGCAGACTCCCTCGCCAAACACCGTAAAATATTTTCTGAACTGTATTGCCAGATGATCGCGGCGGGTGAGGCGGGTGGTATTCTGGATACCATTCTATTGCGCCTGGCGGAATATCAGGAAAAAGCCGATGCCTTGCGGCGAAAAATAAAAGGGGCCATGACCTATCCTATTATCGTAGCCATTGTTGCCGTTGCCGCTGTCACCATTCTAATGGTTTTTGTGGTCCCTATTTTTGCAAATATGTTCGGGGAGAGCGGCGCAAAATTACCCTTGCCAACGAGAATTGTGATGGGCATTTCAGATTTTGTCAGGCATTGGATCTTGGCCATATTAGTGGCGACCGGCGCCGGCATTTTCATGTTTTTCCGCTATTATAAAACGGATAAAGGAAAATTGAAAATGGACCGGATCTTACTGAATGCCCCGGTATTCGGAGATCTGGAACGCAAGTCGTGTATTTCCCGCTTTACCAGAACGCTTGGCACTTTGCTCAATTCCGGCGTATCCATTATCGACGCCTTGCAAGTGACGGCCAAAACCGCGGGCAATAAAGTTTTGGAAATCGGAATTTATAAAACGCTGGAAAGCATATCCGGCGGCCAAACCATTGCCGATCCCTTACGGGCAACGGGTGTGTTTCCCCCCATGGTCATTCAAATGATCGCGGTTGGTGAACGAACCGGTGGTTTATCGGATATGCTCATTAAAATTTCGGATTTTTATGACGACGAAGTGGATGCGGCCGTGGATGCCTTAACAGCCATGATAGAACCCTTGGTTATTGTTGTGCTTGGATCTGTCATTGGTGGCGTGCTGGTTGCTATGTATCTGCCGATGTTTGAAATGGCCGGAACCGTTGGATAAACGGGTCACGACCAAGGCACTGAAAGCGCACGGCTAAGCCCATTGGAAGCAGCGACTCCCAATGAGGTGACGCCATTTGAAACCGCCGGCTCAGGGGAAAACAGTTTCGATATCCTGGCGGTGGTCTTCTCACGTGTCGCCATGTTTCTGGTGCTGTTCTGGGCCGCACTTGCCTTTGACAAAGAATCCATCGGAAAAGGCTTGGTTCTGATTTATGGCGTCTCTACCGTGTTGTATCTGGCCACTTGGGCAGCTTCCCATCGCAAACGCAAGGCCTCGCCAGTAGGTTTTCTGCTTTACTTTCAATTCCTAGTTGAGCTCGTGGTGGAAGGCGCCATATTTTATTCAAATGATGGGTACCATTCTGATTACGGTTTGCTCTTTATTTTGACCATCCTGAGCGCAGGATTTTTCTTTAGGTATTGGGGCGCCATTGTTACGGCTACTGCTGCGGCCGTGCTATTTGGTTATATCGGACTGATCCACCTAGGCCTACCCAGCATTATTGAGACCACGTTACCACTGTTAAACTTGGAAACCGTCCAAGTCAGATTTTTCCTTTACACCACCTTGTTTTACATGGTCGCCCTGTTGTCTTCCTTGCTGGCGGGAAGATTGCAAGTCGCACGTCAGGCTCTGGAAGGTGCGCATAAGGCGATGGATTTGTATCAGTTTAGTGCGGAAACGGTTATGAACGGCTTGCCAACCGGCCTGTTATTCTTTGATGCAGAAGGATTCCTTAAATTCAAAAATGGATTGTGCGAGGCATGGCTAAATCGGACTTTGGAACCGGGTATGGGCATGTTCTCGGTTCTCCAGGGTGTATTTCCTTCGGCGACTTTAGATGAAATGCGGCGTCTTAAAGACAAGTTTCCCTATACGGAATTGGAAGCGAAAATGGGTTCAGGGCAACCCCTGCTGCTTCAAATCAAAACGCTCATCCGCGAAGGTCAGTATATGGGTTGGGTCGTACTTATGATTGATTTGACGGAGGAGCGCCGCATGGGCCGGGCGCTTTTAAGATCCGAGCGCATGGCTGGACTTGGTACTATGGCAGCCAAGGTAGCCCATGAAATCCGCAACCCGTTGGCCAGCATCAGTGGATCGGCTCAACTTCTGCGAGATGCTTCATTTAAAAATGAGTCTGACCTCAAATTATTGGGGCTTATTGTCACTGAATCCGCACGTTTAGACCGTATCCTTTCCGGGCTACTCGATTATTCCCGCGATAGCCGACCTGCCTATCGTGAAGTATCCATTCGTGAGATCTTTTCAAAAATCACATTCATGCTGGAAAAAAGCCCGAGTTACGACAAGGCTATTGTAAATACGAGCCATTTTATAGAAAATGAAGATATTCGGTTTATAAGTGATCAGGATATTCTCGTCCAGGTCCTGCTGAATGTTGCACTGAATGCGCTTCAGGCCCTTCATGAGGGTAAGGGCAAACTGGAGTTTACAGCCAACAGAATGGGTAAGAATGTCATTCTCAAGGTTAAAGACAATGGCAAAGGCATGAATCCTCAAGAAGCGGCGCGCGCTTTTGAACCCTTTTTTACCAGTAAGGCGGCCGGTACAGGCCTGGGTTTGT
>JAYSRH010000437.1:0-2837 GCA_043721115.1 Fibrobacteria bacterium
AAAATATCCAGGCTGCGAGCATCACCTTGGAAGGAGTGGGGTGAGGTGCGGGGCTTCCACACGCCGCCCCTGATCATATCGGCACCAGCCTCCTTAACGGCAAAGGCTGTTTCAAAAAACATTTCTTTTTGTTTCGGATCAATGGTGCAGTGTCCGGCGATGACGCAAAAGTCACCGGGTAAAATCTTGTTTCCAACTTTTACACGATGTCGACTGAGCTTGCTTTCCTTGGACATCAACTTGTAAGGAACCTGAATCCTATCGACTCTATCAATAAAAGGCAGGCCTTCAATTCGGTTGATCAAATCCTGGGTCGTTTCATCTCCAAGAATGGCGTAAATAGATCGTTCATGGCCGTGAATCGGCTGGATGTGGGCCCCAAATTCGGCAATGATATCCTCAAGTTCCTTGAGTTCTGCCGCAGACAATCGGGCATTCAGGGGAATTATCATTTCAGGCCTAGCTTTCGTGGGAAACCAAGCAAATTAGCCAAATCTGGGCGGATTTCCAATCTGGCAGCGCCTGCGAACGGAGTCCAGTCTCAGGGTCGCACCCAGCCACCAGTTTGCGCCAAGGTCGCTGTGAATCCTTGCCAAGCTGGCCTTCCATCTCCACTTACGCATTTAAGCCCCCTTCCCCCTATGGTGAATTCTTGGGAGTGAGGATTGCCGTTTGGGGGTAGGTTATGGGAAGCTATATTTGGTGGTTTCTGCCTTTTTCCGGCCCCAATTTGCCGGGTGGTTAAGGGTTTGGAAGGAGCTATTTGGTGTCCATTGGCGTAAAAGATACTCAGGAAATAATTAGACACGCTGCGGTTCAATCCCATCAAACCTCCTCGGTTCCGGTTGCGCTGGATCCAAAGGAAGTGGGGATGGCCACCGGTCCAAGAAATCGGAAAAGGGCACAAATCCGTTTCGGTTCACAGCCCGACTATTTGCACGCGGGCGAAAATCAAATCGACGAATGGCAAAAACTCGATGATGACACTTATAAGTTTCTACAAGTGCGCAAACAACAATTTGCCCGCATGCATTCTCCGCCCTCGCATCAATTTATCGCGGAGATGGAAAGTCAATTCAAATACAATGACCCAAATTATGAATTCGGTTCTTTTCTGGGACTCATGCGTCAGGCCGCCGACCTTGATCAAACAAGGCAAACCTTTGTAACGGCTTCGGAACGCAGTGCTGTCCATGCTTTTGCAAGAAGACTGACCCATGGACGTCGTCAGGGTGAAGTTTTCGATCCAGGAATGGTGAAAAGGTATAGGGATCTGATGGAGTCCAATCAGGCCACCACTATGCGTGGTTTGGCGGATCTTTTCAGGCTGATTTCCAGGGCCGCGCGTCAACCGCTGATAGGCGCTATGCGCGACGCACCGTCACAATCCATCGGCGTTTTATTGCATGTGATCGATTTGGCCGCCCGCTTCAACCAGAAGTCGGAGGCCAGTCTGGAATTTCAAGTAAGTCCCATGGATGTGTTTCTGGGCGCTCGTACCGTGCTCTTCAATCGAAGCATGGCCAATCCCACCATGTCCATCGTTAAGGATCTGGTACTGGATGAAACCGGGCTCTACCACGATGATCTCATTGAGTTATTGAAAAACATTGGAGTATTCGGATCGGAATTAACCCTGTTTGTGCCGGAAAGTTTAACCGAAGACGGATTCGCACTTAAGGGGAGCACTTATTCCGCTGTCGAGCTGGTGATGGCTGCCGGAGCCAAGCTGGTAAATTCTCAAGGTCCAGTGGCGGCGGCTCTATCCACGCTGGCAGATGCCATCGTACACAAAGTTCAGCAACAGGATCGCCATAAGGATAATCAGGTGCAAGGTATCCTGGCCCATTTCAATGAACTCCTACTTGGGGAACGACGTTCCGCCGACCGGATTATCCAAGAGAGACAACAGGTTCGCTTTGACTATATGACGGCCATTCAAAGGGCAGGTCGCATTGCCGGTGAAATGCAAACCGGTCAATTTCCCATTATGTCAGCGGGCGAAACCATCGCCCTTTCTAATTCCGACCAGAGTACGGTTGACCAGCCCTTGCCAAAAGCTGAATTGATTGCGCCTGCCGCTGTTTTGGCAAAGCTATCCACTAGCCAATACGAGTCCCTACTTGGAATCTGGGACACGGTGCTCGGGCGCGTGCGCAAACAACTCACTACCAAATCTCTGGTATTCAAATCATTAGCCGCACAACTGGCGCGTGTTCGCGCTCTCGATACTTGTCTTGTATACGGCCTTACTCCCGCTGGTGCTCGGTGCACAAGCCGTTTGGCCAAACTTATTTCCGGGGATGAGTTCCGCTCCCAATTTGGCCTATCGGCAGAAGTCGCCAATGTGATTGAGGATTCTCTTAGTCGCGACTATCCTGCCTTTCTCGCCTCACTGGAAGCATTAATCCTGACTTTTTATGATTTCAAAGTATCGTTACAGTCTATACAATTTCGTAAAAGAGATAGATTACCACTGACCATTGGTGGCGTACTCGATGCGGATATTGAGCGAGATGGAGCAGAACTGGACGAGTCCATGCTCAAGCTGCTATTGGGTTCCATTTTGCTGGCACACTACCAGGAAATCAGCCAGAATCAGTCCTCTTCCTGGCCATTTGACCCCGATGGATCCAGCCTTACCTTTCCGGAAGCCGGCGGATTACAAAGCCTGGGAAACTGCGATCCATTCCTGGCCTATTGTGCCTTTTTACATGCGGCTTTCCGAACCAGTACCGGAATCTCGCCGGCAGAATTGGAAATACGAATGGCAGAGATGTTTCGACAGCCACCGAACTGGAGAGAACAAGTGGAGCGCAAGTATATGGAGCTCAGGG
>JAYSRH010000438.1:0-7264 GCA_043721115.1 Fibrobacteria bacterium
GAAACGCCAATGTCACACCTGCAGTGGGCCAGACGTTCATGTCAAAATCTTGAACGCTTTTTCCCCAGAAGGAAGCGCCAGTAATTCCGCCTAGAATGCCCATAGCCACTGGCTTGCGTTCGGCTGATACTGGCTGTACGAGGAAGACCATTATTAAACCCACAATTATGTGCAAAAGGGGTTTCCTCAGAGCTGCATTTACTCTGAAGTCCGTTTCTGTTATTTTAATTGGGTGGATTGCCATGGCCAACCATTGTCCTAATTGAAGAGGAGGGGAGACAAGCAATGAAGAAAGCAGAAGAGTGGCCTGGCCCATAGGCCAGGTAACCCATTTAAATTACTGGATTTTGACTTTGAGCTCTTTTCCAAGAGCCTTGGCGATTCTTTCCAGAGTGGAAAGCTTAATGTCTTCCGCATGGTTTTCAATTCGGGATATTGCCGTACGCTTGGTCTTCAACCGGTGAGCCAATTCTTCCTGAGAAATGGCCGCGGATTCCCTGGCTTTACGCAGCATGGCCCCAACAGTGGATTCGCCTGTGCTGCTGCCGGTTTTCTTATCGGACTTTCCTGCGCTTTTGCTCTTTTTCGCTTTTGCCATGTCGGGCCTCCTACTATTGGGGAAAATTCCACCTTAGGCCAAATATGTTAACTTATGGGTTAACCTCTGTCAAGGTTTCCTGCCTAATAGGGGGAAGCGAGCAAGCTACCCTATCCAGTAGCTTGCAGGTTAAGCCCTCTCCAGTTTTCGGTACTGCTAGTTTCTGCTTCAGCCTTGCTTTGGGCCAAGCAACGTGTGCCTTAAGCCCGTCTAAAATCAAAATTAATGTTTGAAATTTTTTCAACATTTTTTGAAAATATTTTGAATTGAAAGTGACCGGGGCATCTTTAGTCGGCAACGGAAGAAAGGATCTATCCCTTTTACTAAATTTCTGGCATGCCTCAAACCGTTCAGATTCGATATTACGCCCAACTTCGCGAGGCCTTAAAAACCGACTGCGAGGTTATTTCCCTGGAATTGCCCATTAAAGAACGCGAACTGCTGGGTTTTCTAGCCGCTTTGCATCCTAAACAAAAGGAATTGTTTTTCGCCAGCCGAGTCGCCGTGGACGAGGGCTATGTGCACGCAGAAGTGGAATTGGCCGGGTTTTCCGAAGTCGATATCATTTCGCCGGTTAGTGGAGGTTAGATGTCACACCCCCAAATTACGCAGCAAGACACCTTGTATCTGAGCATGGAGCCCCTGGACCGGGACGCTATGCGGGACGAAGTTCAAGATTCCCATAGTGGCGCCGTATTGGTCTTTGAGGGAACGGTGCGCGATCATTCCGAAGGCTTGATCGGCATTGTTGCTTTAGAATATGAAGCCCAGGTTTCCATGGCGGACAAAGTGATTGCTGACATTGTGGAAGATGTCTATCGGACTACTCCCGTTGAGCGTATCACTGTGCGTCACCGCCTGGGACGGGTCGAATTGGGTGAAGCCACAATAATAATCGCCGTCAGCGCCGCTCACCGTGATGAAGCTTATCGTGCTTCGCGCCTCATCATCGACCGGATTAAGCATGAGGCGCCGATATGGAAAAGAGAAATCCTTCCGGACGGCAGCGGTCAGTGGAGTCGCGGTTGTACAGCGCGCCATGAAACTGCGAGAAAATGAATTCTATCGAGGCTATCCGGCCCATTCTGGACCGGGCCTTGGAAGGCCGTCGCCTTACCCCTGCTGATGCGCTAATCCTCCTAACCTCCAATGACTGGCCGGCTATGGTTTCTGCCGGAAACATTGTGCGGCAGCGAAAGCACCATCCCAGCGAAGTCAGCTATACGGCTTATCGAATCATAAACTACACCAACCATTGCGATGTGGACTGCACGTTCTGCTCTTTCAAGGACGATGTCGACAGCGATCGCGGCTACACATTGAGCCTGGATGAAATCGCAGCCAAGACGGAAGAGGCTATTGCTCTTGGCGTAGACACCATTTTTTTCCAGGGCGGAGTGAACCCAAATCTTCCCCTTGCCTATTATATCGATGCCTTAAACCTGCTTTCCGGAAAATACGGTATGCATGTACGAGGATTCTCACCGGTCGAACTGTTACGATTGTCGCAAAAGGAAGGTTTGTCACTTCCCCAACTCTTGGGCAAACTTAAGGATGCAGGTTTGGGATCCGTTCCTGGCGCGGGAGCAGAAATTCTTACCAACCGAATGCGGCAGATACTTTCGCCAAAAAAATTGTCCGGTGAGGATTGGTGCAGGGTGATGGGTGAATGTCACCTGCTTGGTCTTCCGGGTTCGAGCAACATTGTTTTCGGATCTGTGGAAACGCCAACCGATATCTGCGAACACCTTACCTTGATACGGGATCAACAGGATAAAACCGGAGGATTCTTGTCCTTTGTGCCCTGGGTCTTCCAGGCCCAAACCCGGAAGTTTACCATCCGGCACGTTCGCGGCTGGGAGTATCTGCGCATGATTGCGGTAGCGAGACTTTTTTTAGACAACATTGAAAATATTGAAGTCAGTGTTTTGGGTATGGGCCGCGATTTGGGTGAATTGGCCTTGGAAGCGGGCGCCAATGACATCAACAGCATTGTCATCGAAGAAAATGTTTTAAGGTCGGCGGGACTTAAAACCCTTGGCGCCGCAGTCAAGTTTATTCGCGAGGCCGGTTATCAGCCACGACGCCGTACACTGAATTATGGCTTTGAAAAATTTAAAGATCTGGTTGAATAGGTCTCATTCACCCAATCGTTTGCGCAAATCATCCAGGTACTTGTGCAAGGCCACGGAATACCCGATTTGAAACCGATACCGAAATCGCTCCAGAGGATTGGAAATATCCCCTTCCTCCGCTGCCTCTATCAAGGTACCACCCGCTTCCATAGCTACAATCAGCAGCGTCCGACTGGCATGCATGGCACTAACACCGGAGGTCATTTGGCTGACCCATTTTCCGGGAAGCACAGAACCCGCATTCGTATAATTGGCTAGTCGGCCTTTGCCGTCGTACTCCTTCCACTTCATGTCCGGCTTCATTCCTGCCATCTCCACAAGCGTGACGTCCGGTCTCCAATTGGGGTAATTCTCCACCGCATTCAAAGCCTTCCATATGGCCTCTGGAGTTGCCTCCACTTGCAAAGATGCTTTAACAGAATAATGGGGACCGACTAAAATACCCGTCAGCCAAACAAAGGCCACGGCCGCAACTGGAAGTGCTATTAGAATCCACAATCGCCGCATATGCGATAAGTATAAGATGGAATAAAGGGAAAAGCCGTATCGAAAACGGAGCAGTGTTCAGGATCGCAAGAGCGGAATCAATTCATTTAGGGCACGGATTTCCTGCCATACACCATCAGCTTGAAAGGGGTCATCCCCATTATTGAGACCAATAAAGCGCACTTTGACGCTTTCTGCTGCCCTCTGATCCATTATCGCATCTCCAACAAACCAGCATTCCCCGGCTTCGAGGCGATACGCTTCGATCATCTCTTCCATATGGCCGGCTTTGCCGCCTGGAGTTCCACAAACTTTGAGGAAATAAACGCCCAAGTTGAATTGGCTTATCGTTCGGTCGATGGCGACTTGGGGCGTTCCCGTTACCACGGCCATATGCACGCGTAAGGTGCGAGCCGCCTCCAGAAATTCCATTGCACCAGGTTTTAAGGTCATTTCACCTCGACTGGCTTCATCATGCGCCGTGAATCTCTCTAATGTGGTTTGGAACAAAGGCTCCGGCATTGGCTTACCCGCCAGCGCCAAATAGATTAGGGGAATAGTTTTGACTCGCGACAATCCCGCAGAGGCCAATTGCATCTGATGAATGGCTTCCCGCGCAAATCCACAGCCTGCAAAGGCATGGCAATACGCGTCCAGCTTGAGATCCATGGAATCCATGATCACCCCGTCAAAATCCAAAAAGAGTAGCTGCGGTCTGGGCATGGTTACTTGGGGAGGGCGGCCGTTTTCTGTTCAAAACGGGTTTGGTAATTGGTCTTTAAGCTGTCGGCAGCCAAATCCTTGTAAGCTGCAATCCCATTCACTTCCGCAGTGACACTGCCAACTCGGTCGCGCGGGTCTGGATGGGTGGAAAACCAGCTAAATCCCGTCCCCGAATATCGGCTAAAAAACTTTGCGATGCCCATGGGGTTTCGCTGAACATAGGCTACATGCTTGGTACCATACTCATCCGCTTCAGCCTCATTGGATCGCGTAACCTTGATGGCTGCCAGCTGGAAGAAGCTTCCCGCCACAACCTGCGTCAACTTACCCGCGTCGTTGCCCAGCAAGGCTTGGAAAAGCAAAGACAACGCTGCATCCTTGGCCATGGCATCGCGATAATGGTGCTGGGTGACATGGGCAATTTCATGACCCAGTACACCCGCCAATTCGGACTCGTCTTTCATTTTTTTGATGATGCCGGTGTAGATATAAACATACCCGCCAGGGACGGCGAAGGCATTTTCAATGGCCGTATCGACCAAGGTAAAAGTGAAGGGGTAACCGGGCTTGTCCCCTTTTGGAATGGCGGCCACAATTTCCTTGGCCAAATCGAGCACATAATTCTGAAAGGCTAATTTCTCAGGAGTATTGGCTTGGTAGATAGGATAATGCACCTTGATGCTGTCCACCGTACGCAGCTGCAGATCAAACTCCGCGCCTAATTTCATTTCGTCCGCTTCAGAAATCAAAAGCGCACCCGTGGTTCCAAAAAAATCACAAGAGCAACGAGTCAGTAATACTGCGGCTATCAGCACCGGTACCAGGTTTTTAATTTTCCAGGTTTTCATTTTCTCTTCCTCCTTTTTCGAACATGCAACGTATCCACTGGCCTAGCCGAGATTCTTGGCGTGATACATTTTATAGTAAACGGCGGCATGCATTCCAATCGTCAAGGGAAACCAAAAGCAATATCCCCAGTTCTGCGGATAGGCCGTCACGTATTGGAAAATATCTGTCGAAAGACGTCCAAATGGCAAATGGGGATTGGCCATGAAAATGCGATACTCGGTGGAAAGCACAGAGGTCAATCCATAGGTATTCCAGAAAATCAGCAAGGTGCGGTACAAACCACTTTCGGGCTTATATTTGACATAGAGCCCAACAGCCCCCAATCCGGTGAGGATCTCACTCAATCCAACCGGAGCTGCGAATTCCGAAGGCACATATCCGCCGTAAATGGCCAATAAAAAATGCAGGCCCATTAAGCGCGTTGTTTGCCACAGCAGCAACTCTTTCATCGGAATCGCTTCCACTTTGCCACTGAGCCGACCCTTGAACAAAAGATCCGCTACGAAAAGTATCCAAGGAAGTTGTCCAACCAGCAGAAAAATAGCCGGGCTTTTCCAATCCAGAAAATCCCAAAGATTCAGCAGGAATGCCAGGTTCAAGAAAAGGAACCAAGCCAGCATCCACCAAATCTTACGACCAAAATGCGCAGGCATGAATACAAATCCGAGCAGGGAGGAACCATAAAGTACCAGATCCGGCACCAATTTGTCTGCCCGATCAATTTCAAAAATCCATTCCAACACTCGTTTCTCCAGGTCTATAATTGGTCAAGACTGCTGAGAACCAATGAACACGCTTCCTGAACTTGGAAACCCTTAGCTTCCAACTGATGCTCGAGGGCAGGATTTTCCGCACCGGGATTGAAGATTATTTTTGGAATCCCACAAGCTGCTAAAGCCGCTGCTAGGGCGGTGCTGCGTTCAGGACCGAGATAAACGCTAAGCACATCAATTCCCTTGGGCAAGGCGGCTAGATTTGGATAGACGGGTAGACCATCAAGTGTGGTCAAAGCGGGATGCACCGGGAACACCTCGTGACCCTTTAAGTGCAAACGCTTGACCAACATGTTACTACTGCGATCTGGATTATCCGAAGCTCCAAGAATCGCGACTTTTGATAATACGGTCATTGGCTTACTCCGATTGATAAAAATTGCGTCAGCGCGAATGCTTGGGTCCGCGGAAAAATCCGAAGAGGCTTCCTATTATGCCCCCCAGAATATGCGCGAACTGGGAGATATCGTCTTTGGAAAAAGCTTGTACCACTTCACGGGCCATGAACAACACCAGTACCAACAGAAACGTCAAGGGTATTTCCCCTTCTCGATGATTGGTGAAGGAGGCCAAGAGAATCATTAAAAAAGCCAAACCGCTGGCACCGAGAAGCCCAGTAGAAAACAGTGCCGAATTGAGCAGCCCCGTTATCAACGCAGTGATCAGCATCATCTTTATCAAATTGCCGGATCCGTACTTCTCTTCCAAAATGGGTCCGACCAATAGAATCACGGAAAAATTGGAGACGAGATGGCTCCAGTCGCGATGACCCAGGACATGGCCTACCAGTTGGAAATAATACAACGGCGAAGTGAGGCGAAACCCCGGATAGGTGACGAATAAATATGGCATGAGTCGCCCGCCCAACAAACCGTCCACAGCCAAGACGATACACGCCGCCAGGGCGAAGGTGAGAATAACGGGAGAATTATACGTCGGCTTGAAGGGAAACTTGGCCACCCTTACAGATCCGTTGCCTAACTTCGGCCGTGAATGAGTTGATAGGTAAGAATACCATGCGCCACGGAAACGTTCAGTGACTCTACTTTGTTCTTCAGAGGAATTTTGACAACAGTATCCGCCATATCTTGATATTGCGCGCCGGTTCCAGCCCCTTCGTTACCGACGATGAGCGCAACCTTTTTGCGCAGCTTGGCTTGATCCAATGTCAATCTAGCATGCGATGAAGTAGCAACGATTGAAAATCCCTTCAGGCGTAAAAACTCCATCTTGGCGCCCAAGTCTTCACCGGTTTCAAAAGGCAAACGCATCAATGCCCCGACGGATGAGCGGACCACCTTGGGATTATAAGGATCGCAGCTGCCCTTTCCGACTACGACAGCATCCATGCCTAATGCCAGCGACGTGCGCAATATGGCACCGACATTGCCTGGATCCTGAACGCCGTCGAGCAAGGTGACATAACGCGCCAAACTCCAATCCGGTTTCAAGGTGGCAAAATTTGCCACGGCGATAATCCCCTGCGGCGACTCCGTATCGGACAACGCGCCGATATCATCAGCTGTCACTTTGATCATTTCGATACGGTTTTTTTTACAAACGGATAACAGCTCCAAATCCGCGAATTCTTCCGAATAAAGAACGGTGGCGACAATGCCTGTGCCGGCTGCAAGAACATCAGAAATATTCTTGGACCCTTCCAGCAGAAATCGACTTTCCTTCCAGCGACCCTTATCCGT
>JAYSRH010000439.1:0-7261 GCA_043721115.1 Fibrobacteria bacterium
TCCTTCAGTACGGCTAAACCGGCCGCCGTAGCAAGCGGGTTACCTGCCAAAGTTCCTGCCTGATATACGGGACCAACCGGACTTAGTAAATCCATGATGTCGAAACGACCTCCATAGGCGGCTAGGGGCAATCCGCCACCGAGGATTTTTCCCAGGGTAGTCAAATCGGGCGAGACTCCATACAAGCCTTGCGCGCCGGCCAGGCCAAGCCGGAAACCCGTGATCACCTCGTCGAATATGAGCAAGGTTTTTTGGCCGTCACAAAGGTCGCGAAGCCCTTGCAAAAATCCTGGTTCGGGGACGACCACGCCCATATTACCGGCCACAGGTTCTACGATGATAGCGGCGATTTCTTCGCCATAGGTTTTAAACAATTCGCGTACAGAATCCAGATTGTTGTATTCCGCCAGCAACGTGTCTTGAGCTGCGCCTTTAGTCACACCGGGGCTGGAAGGATGTCCAAAGGTCATGGCACCGGAACCGGCTTGGATGAGAAAGCTGTCACCGTGGCCATGGTAGCAACCTCGAAACTTGACGATTTTTTCGCGGTGGGTAAAGCCTCGGGCCAATCGGACTGCGCTCATGGTCGCTTCGGTGCCGGAACACACCAGACGGACTTTTTGAACGGAGGGAACGCAATCACGAATGGCTTCTGCTAATTCAGTTTCTGCTTCCGTACAGGCTCCAAAGCTAGTCCCCTTCTGAGCCGCCTGTACCACGGCTTCTATTACGGTGGGATACGCATGCCCTAAAATCATGGGTCCCCAAGAGCCGACGAAATCGATGTATTGACGGCCGTCGGCGTCTACAATATAGGGCCCTTTTGCCGACTGGATGAAAATGGGAGAGCCACCCACCGATTGGAAAGCGCGTACAGGAGAATTGACGCCGCCGGGAATGACTTTACTGGCACGGGCGAATCGAACTTCGTGGGATCGGGAACTCATTGGGGCACTTCCTTGTTCTTCTTAAGGGTCTTGGTTTCCGTGTCGATCAAAAGGTTCCGCAAGGCATCCACCAATCCTTGGCTATCGGCGGTAACGGCTTCATGCACCGTCTCCACACCGTGTTTGCGAAGAGCCTCGGAGGAAGAAGGTCCAATGGAAATGGCAGGCAGTTTTCCCGGCTTGCCCAAGTGGAAGGCTTGATCCGACGCGGCGGCAAAGAAATTGTCTACCGCCGACCCGGAACAGAAAAGTACGGCAGCTGCTGTCGGGCATTCCTCAATCAGCCGCTCACCTGCCGATGCCGGAAGTTCGGGTTTATAGACGGGAATATTGTCGATTACGACGCCACATTTTTTAAAGTTTTCGGGGTCGAGTTTTGTCAAGGCTGAACAGGGATGGAGCCAGCGCTGTGCAAAGACCATTCCCTTAGCACCACCGTTTAAAGCTGCCTCGCGCGGATACTCCTTCAGAAAACCGGCCACCGAAGCGTCTTGAGGGAAAAATGCGACCTTACCGCCTAACCCTTCCACCAAGTGCCGGCTTTTTCCGCCTACCAGATAAAATGGTTTTTGCACCCAGGCTTCAAAGTCCTCATCCAATCCAGCCTGCATCTGGCGAAGACCGTTGGGGCTGGATAGAAAAATTCCGGTATAACCCGAGGCTTGCAACTTGAGGATTTTTCTTAATCCATCTTCCAAAGGACAAATTTCAACCAGTGGTATTTCAACCGGAACGAAACCAGCTTGCACTAGCTTTTGGCTGAGTTCCTTATTCTGACCAATGGGCCGAGTATTGAGAACCCGGGTCAAGTTTTAATCCTTCCGATCGATTGGCTGTCCGCCAGTCAACAAATAGTGTTCGGGGAGATCATGGGGTAGGGGAATGCTTTTATCTTTGCACTCCGCTTCCATCCGGCAGGCCACTTCTTCAATCAATTCTTCCGCATCTTCTGCGGAGGCAGATTGCTCCACGCGAACCATTTTTCCGGTAGCTGGGTTTCCAAGCACTGCCAGCATACGCAGTCCATCACCATGGGGATACACGTGTGCGGCCATGGGCACTTTACAACCCCCTCCGATTCGTTTCATAAAAAGCCGCTCCAGAGTGACGGCCACGCCCGTCATATCATCGTGCACGGCCGATAGGAGTTTGCGGGTACGCGCATCCTTCTCCCGGCATTCCAATCCGAGCGATGCCTGACCAATGGCCGGGATCATATCCTGCAAGGAAAAGTATTGGGTGATGTCTTGCCCCCGACCCAGTCGCTTGAGGCCCGCTGCCGCCAATATCACACCCTGCAATTCCCCGCTCGTAACCTTGGCAACGCGTGTATCCACATTGCCTCGAGCCTCAACGTATTTGAGATCCGGCCGCAGAGCCTTAAGTTGAAGAATGCGACGAGGGGATCCCGTGCCTATCACGGAACCAGCCGGTATGTCACGAAATTTCGATCCTTTGGAAATGAAAACGTCGCGTGGGTCCTCCCGCTCCGGAAATGCTGTCAGCATCAGACCTTCTGGCTCATCTTCCGGTACGTCTTTTAGAGAGTGCACGGCAAAGTCGATAGTGCCTGCCAGCAACGCCGCTTGCAACTCCTTTACGAAAACTCCCATACCCGGAAAGGCATTGAGACGGGTTTTCTGATCCATGTCTCCAACGGTTTTGATGATTTCCAGACGCACTTCCAGCCCTTTATGCGCTTTGCTTAAAGCCGCTGCCACCATTTTGGATTGAGTGAGCGCAAGGGTGCTGCCTCGGGTTCCCAGGACAAGGGTACCCGTGGATGTAGGCGTGTCAGTTTTTTTCATGTGAACCTTCTTTCTGGGCCAGGGCAAAGAGCATTCCGGCAAAGTAACTGGCACGTTTCCCATCCCCTTCTTCGGCCAATTGTTTTAAACGGGTAGTGGGTTCATGCAAGAATTTATTTAAAAGGCTTCGTCCCATGGCTTCCAGGTGCTGCCGGGTTTCTTCCGATTGGCCTGTGGCCCATTTGGCAATTTCCTTTTCCGCTATCGAGTGGTATTTTTCCCTCAGGTTGCGGATAGTGGGAACGATGTCAAGGCTTTGGAACCAGCCTTCCAGTTGGTTGATTTCCACATCAATGATTTCCATAGCCTTTTGCGAGGCATTTTTTCGAAGGGAAACATTTTCGTTGACGACATTTTTCAAATCGTCGATGGTAAATAAAAACGCATTGGCGACGTTACCGGCTGCGGGATCGATGTCCCTGGGGGCGGCGATGTCGATCAAAAACAAAGGTTTGCCATGGCGATGACGCACGGCGTCCTGTACCTGAGCTTTGGATATGATGATGTCCGGCGCTCCTGTGGCTGAGACAACGATGTCGCAATGCATCAGTCGTTTGTCCAACTCTGACAACTGACACAACTCTCCGCCAAATCCAGCAGCAAGCTTTTGCGCCGTCGCCAAGGTGCGATTGAAGAAAATGAACTTGGTGGAACCGGCCTTATGTAAATGGGCCGCGGTCAATTCTCCCATTTCGCCTGCGCCTACAACGCCGACGATTTTCCCGCGCAGGTCGCCGAGCACCTTTTTGGCCAATTCCACGGCGGCATAGCTGATGCTTACAGCCCCTTCGTGGATGGTGGTTTCTGTGCGGATGCGTTTGCCCACCCGGATGCCGGTTTGGAAAAGATGATTGAGATAAAAATCCGCGCAGCCATGTTCGGTGGCCAGGCGATACGCCTCTTTTATTTGACCAAAAATCTGCATCTCACCCAGAATCATACTGTCCAGTGATCCAATGACCCGGAAGAGGTGCCGGAAGGCATCAGTATGCGTATAGAAATAACCATGGTTGCGGAGTTCGTCCTCACTTACCCCTGTGCTTGCCCCCCAGAGAGCTTCCACTTGAACCCGATTTTGAACGGGTTGATCGGAAATGGCGTAGACTTCGGACCGGTTGCAAGTGGAGAGGACGACTACTTCGCGTATGCCAGGCACAGCCAAAAGGCCCCGACTGAAATCAGGCAGTTCCGTTTCCGAAAAAAGCAGACGATCGCGCAGGGCCACGGAGGCTGTTAAATGATTGGCTCCCAGAACAAAAACCTGAGGCGTGCCCATATCAGTTTACAAATCCGTGAGCGCCAATAAGGTTGGTCAATAATAGTACGGCAAAGCCCACCAAAATAAGGATGGCGTGGATGCGACCACGCAAGCCAAAAAGTCGACGGGAAAATCCGGCCACCAAGAATACGGCTAGCACCAAATAAATCCCCAATTCACGTAATGTCATTCCTGCCAAACCGTCTTTGCGCACCCACCAAATGCCGATAATGGACGCCATGACCATGGTGGTGCTGCCAAGGAAGGACCAATTGGCCGATAATTTATCCAGCTTATCCAGTGGGGGCAATTTGCGAAAGGCGATGTCAAAATTTTTGTTTTTCAACCGGCTATGCAGCACCAGATACAGCCCGGCTAAAATGGAAGCCATACTGAAACAGGCATAGGAAGCCAAGCTGGCCAGGATATGAAAAACAAGCAACGAGCTGCGCAATTGGGGCGGCAAAGCATAGTCCGGCTTAAGCAGAAAAACCGCCGCCACGACACATAGGGTTGTCGGCAGCAGGGTGAAAAGGCCTAAGCGACGGGTATCCGCGAGCCATTCGGAAATATAATGGATGATGCCCAGAATCCAGGCCATAAAGAGCAAGCCTTCACCAACCGTGCCGAGTGGGCAGCGCTTAAGCGAAGCGCCAATGGTGACGAGTAGAACCGTCTGCAGTAGTAGGGATACGCTGAGTCCTAGTTGCGCTTTGCCCGCAAAGCGGTTTTCTTCCTCGGAGAAAAAAAGCTGCGCATACACAATTGTGGTGACCAAATAGGCCAAAGGAACCAGGATGCGTAGAAAGTCGATAGCCAGTTGCATCGCGTATTTGAAAACGTAGCAAGGGCCAGCTTATTTGGCCATTTAAGACCTAGGCCCAAGCAATCAAATTACATGCCGGGAATACCCAATCCTTTGGTCAAGCCACCCATTTTGTTCTGGGACTCGGCCTCTACTTTGGCTTTGGCTGCATTGAATGCGGCCATAAGTAAATCTTCTAACGCTTCCACATCCTCAGGATCGACTGCGTCTTTTGAGATTTTGATGGACTGCACTTCGTACTTACCATTCATTGCCAATTTGACCGAACCACCCCCGACATCGGCTTCAAAGATGGCCTCCTCCAATTCGCTTTGAACCTTGGCCATTTTTCCTTGCATCTTTTGCATTTCTTTCATCATCTTTTGCATGTTCATGGCATTTTCCTTTGATTATAGCCTAGGTGAGGGATCGGCCTTCGAATAAGTCAAAAATGTAATTTACGATGGGAATCTGCATGGGGTCATTTGCGCCGTAAAGCAGTTGCACCCCCTCTTTGAAGTCTCCGGCAGTTGGGACTTCTTCACTGTAGAATGGGGTCCCAAAGGTGGGAATGGTAGATAATTTTGAGCTCAGGAAAGTTTTAAGCGATTTCTCAAAATCACTGTTGTTCACAATCCGCCCATAGGCCTGCTTATCCCAAAAAGCCACCCGTAACTCTGGTGTGTCCTCACCTTCACATTCTAGTCGCGCCTGTAATAGATGGGAACCCAATTGGGGGTGTGCGGCGATAAATTCCCCGAGTAACCTGGGCCAAAGCGCTGGCAATTGAGAAGCGGATGCTTGGAGTGGTACTTCTGCAGGGAGTGGTACTTCCGCTTGGCGTGGCACTTCCGGAATGGCGCAAGTTTCTGCGGTTACGTCCGGATCCCGTCCATAGGCCTCTTCCATTTGAAGATCAAGGTCCTCTTCATATGGGGCAAGTGGTTCGGCAGCGTCTAGTGTTAAAGTTTCAACTGAACTTTTTTTTTTAAGGTCCACGGACATTTCCCGCGAATTTAAATCCATTGGTTCCGATGGTTGTTGACCGTTATTGGGAGGCGGCAGCGACGATGCCGGGCTGGCAGGCAATGGAACGGGTGTTGGCTGGGCTTGCGTGGGTAGGGTAGGGGCCGAAAAATCCTGACCCAGAATCTGGGACAGTGTCACGACGCGATCCAAACTGGCCATGCGGGCAAAACCCAGTTCAATTGCCAAGCGAGGATTGGCGGAGGTTCTCATCTGAGCAAGTAAATCTGAAATGAGTTTTGCGAAACGGATAATGTCGCCATCCCGTAGTTCCGGGGCCATGACACTCAGCTCTGCGTAACGGGTTTCGCTCAAGCCCAAGGCCGTGGCACTTACGCCTTGCCGGGAAAAAAGCAGGTTGCGGCAGTATTCGCCAAAGGCCACCAAGAAGTCCATGGATTCAATGCCTTCTTGGTGTGCTTCTTGGATAGCACCAAAACAGGCTTTCTGATCATGTCGAATGAGCGCAGCGAGCAGTCCATCAAACAGTCCTTCGCGCGGCAGCCCGAGCACCTTGCGTGCGGCGGATAATGAAAGATCGGCACCGGAAAAGGCATAGACTTGATCGAAAAGGGACAGTGCGTCCCGCATGCTGCCATCGGCTTTGCGAGCAATGGCCTCCAAAGCTTCGCGCTCCGGGCGGATGGCTTCCTGTGAGCAGATGTATTCGAGACGTTCACGGATATTGGCTTCGGAAATGCGTTTGAAATCAAAACGCTGTACGCGTGACAGTATAGTATGCGGCAGCTTTCCGGCTTCAGTGGTGGCGAAGATGAAAATCACATGAGGGGGCGGCTCTTCCAGCGTTTTGAGCAAAGCGTTGAATGCGGACTTGGAGAGCATGTGCACTTCATCGATGACATAAATCTTGTACGTCCCGTGCATGGGGGCATACTTGACCTGCTCGCGCAGATCACGAATATTGTCCACGCTGTTATTGGACGCCCCGTCGATTTCCAATACATCCATGGAATTTCCGGCATTGACGGCCTTGCAATTGTCGCAGACATCACATGGAATTGGGGTTGGACCCTTACCACAGTTCAATGCCTTGGCTAGAATGCGCGCGGATGTAGTTTTGCCTACACCGCGGGTGCCCGTAAACAGATAGGCATGGGAAATTCTTTTTCCTTCAATTGCATTCCGGATGGTTTGGGCGATGTGATCCTGGCCTACCATTTCCTCAAAATTTTTGGGGCGCCACTTTCGGGCCATAGCCAGATAAGCCATCAGGGCCTCCGGCTACGGTTGGTGATTTCCAAGTTGACCACCATGGTCACTTCGTTGCCAATATCGTTATAGGTCATTTCATCGAATGCATAACGCGCCATCATGATGCCGCGTCCATTGCGGTTGAGAATATTTTCCTTGTTCTTGGGATCCGGTAAGGACCGCCAGTCGAATCCATTTCCTTGAT
>JAYSRH010000440.1:0-7261 GCA_043721115.1 Fibrobacteria bacterium
ATCAATGCCTATCGTCAGTTTGCCGCCTTGAATTTTAGGCGGAATGACAGAAAGAACGGGAAAAGGAATGCGCTGAGGTTGAGTGACGGCTCCGGTAGTAACGGCGGTGTCTATTGCGGATTGAAAGGCTGGCTGAATCAATAGATCAGGGAATACATTGAGACCGGCATCAGCCCGGTTCAGGAGTCTTTGCAGTCCAATTGTAGCGCGCAAATTGAGGGTTTTCTGTCCGGAGAAAAGCAGGTGGGACAACTTCTTCGAAAGTGTAGTGAGCAGTTCGCCTGTCTTTTCATCGCGAAAGTCATTGTTCTCCGCAACTGCATGACTGCTTAGGTAGTATTCCGCTTGCGCTGAGTTTTTTCCTGCCGTTAGGGTGAGAATGAGGGGTAAGGCACCCGTAGCATTGGCGATGACGATTTCCTTGGTTTCGCCTACATGAACATATTCCGAATCATTCTTTAGGCTATCCTTTCCAAACCGGACAATAACCTGATTTAATCCCGAATCCAGAGAGGGCATTTTCCTGTAAAGGATCGAGATGCTATCCAGAACTTTAGAGTAGTTGCCGTTTTCGTAGTTGTAACCAAGAACGGTGGGCACATCAAGCGGGATGATTTTGACGCCTAAGGCGCCTGATGGGGTGCCGGGTAAGGTAGAATCGATATCAGAGGCTAAGCGCAGGTCCAATGGCAAGTTGCCTTCCAAATGTAAAGAGTCGGCAAGTGGCAAACTGATTTGACCAAATGGAATGAAATAAGTGAGATCGAAATTCCCCTGAATCGCGCGCGACGGTGGCATGATACCTTGGCGGAGCAAAGCGGCATCCAAGCTATCAAGTAAAACGGACCGGTCCAAAAGAATATGTAATCCACGCATCTTGGCGGGCAGCATATCAAAGTGAGAGCCTCTGTATTTCAACGAGTAATTCACTCCACTCATTTTTTGGATGATTAGGGTCCTGAGCCTCTGCTTTGACGCAGCGCTGGCTGGGCTGAAGTTGGTTTTTCCGAAGAGCAGGGCAGGTCCATAACTGGAAGTGATTTCGCCGCCCAGTCGCAACATGGCGAGTCCGGATTGAGAGCCATCGGGAATTGGAGTCAATTGGATTTGAAGCAGCCATTTGGTGGAAGTGGATTTGCTTCTTAAAAAGTTGCGAAGGTGGGGAAGCGATTTGGCTTGCAAATTATCTTTGGCATACGCCCCTTTGATCTGCAATTTGATCGTATCCAAAACAGTTGCCTTGGGCAAAGCAGCCGTGGTATCTTGATGGATGAGAAAGCGTCTATTGTAAAGATTGAAAGTGTCTTGTCGCGCCGCGTCCGACTGCACCGACCCCGCAACTTCCCGATCGGGTACAGCCCAAGTTTCCACCAAAAAGGCTAGGCTATCGCGATAGGTCTTGGTGGTATCAACGCCGGTGTCGCCAACTGTTCCAATCAATTCCGCTAAACCCACGCCGGTGGTGGGTACAGCCCCGACGGAAAGCCGAAGCGAAGAGGCACTATCGCTTAGACTGTCCAGAAAACTGGTGTCCGCTATATCAAAGGCCATGCGAACCTGGCCGCTAAAATTTCCAGCGATTCCGGCCATCAAAATCGTGTCGCCTAAATGGTTGCGTTCGGCATCCGTATTCCAAAAGCTGTCCACGGGAAACGACGGCAACACCACATGGTAAAGTGGACTTTTCAGGAGGATGTCGTGCTTGGCCAGGTATTGGCCACCGGTTTGATTGGGGCCATCCGAAATGCAAGAGGACAATACCCATAGGGCAAACCCAAGTCCGAAAAGTCTCGGAGTCAGTCCGGAAAGGCTACGGACCCAATGAGGAGGAGCAAAAGAAAATTTGGAACCCATAGGGGAAATCCGACTTTCCGCAAATCAAAATTTTGCGAATGGAGGGGAACCATCCCTTTCCAGTTGTTCCCTCTGCAGGGAGAACGGGCTCAAAATATAAAATTTCCTACATTTGAAGTATGGCTTTCAGTGCATGTTTCAAAGGATCTCGCACCGGCGAGACGTATTCTCTCGATCAAGTCGTTTATAAAGATTCGGAAGACGGCTTACTCGAGGTTGTCCATGATCTGAATGCCTTGAGAGACCGGTCCGCCCAGGACTGGAAAAATCTTTTCGAGTCGCGGAGTGGTTCGCACCAGTGGCCATTGGCTTCGGGCATTTGGGGCAAGCAGGAATGGGTTTTGCCGGGAATCCCTGCCGAGGACATTGTTTCGCTCAATGAAGGGTGGACGAATCTTTTCTATGCCCAGCGACTGGGCAAGCATTTGGGCTTAGACGATTTATGGGTTAAGCTGTGTGGCAACAGCCACACCGGTTCCTTCAAGGACTTGGGGATGACGGTGCTGGTTTCCCAAGTGAACCATATGCGAAAACGAGGTGTACCCATCAAGGCAGTGGCCTGCGCGTCCACCGGAGACACTTCCGCTGCCTTGGCCGCTTATTGCGCCGCCGCCGGAATTCCTGCGGTAGTATTCCTGCCGAGCAATAAAATCAGTGTCGCCCAGCTGATACAGCCGATTTCCAACGGAGCCATTGTCTTGTCTTTGGATACGGATTTCGATGGCTGCATGAAGGTCGTACAGGAAATTACCGAGGACAAAAGTCTGTATTTGGCCAACTCCATGAACTCGCTGCGTATTGAAGGTCAGAAAACCATCAGCATAGAGATTTGTCAGCAATTCGGTTGGGAAGTACCCGATGTCCTCATCATCCCTGGTGGGAATTTGGGTAATGTTTCCGCTTTGGGAATGGGCTTTGATATGCTATTGGAGCTCGGCCTAATCACAAAAAAGCCTCGTTTGGTGGTGGCCCAGGCGGCTAATGCCAATCCGTTGTATCAATCCTATCAACAAGGATTTGCCAAGCTTGTCCCAATGCAGGCCAGGAAAACGGAGGCCTCTGCCATTCAAATCGGCAATCCTGTCAGCTATGATCGCGCCGTCAAAGTTTTGAAAAGATACTCTGGCCAAGTCTATCAGGTCACTGAAGAGCAATTGGCTAACGCCGCCCATATGGCAGATAGAACGGGCCTTTATTGCGATCCACATACTGGAGTTGCCTTGGGGGCCTTACTCCAAATGGTGGAGGACAAATCGGTGACGCGCCGAGACCGTATCGTCGTGATTTCCACAGCACATGGACTCAAGTTTTCCGAGTTCAAAACGCGCTATCATAAAAGGGAAATGGCGGACATTCATCCGGAATACGCAAACCCTATTTCAGAATGTGCAGCGGATGTGGGGCAGGTGCGGGCGATTTTGGAAAAACGATTTAAGGAAATGGCTTAAGGATTAACCTTTACCTTTTTTCAACAGGGCCAGTACTTCCGGAACCAAGTCAATGGCCTTCCCGAAAACATCTCTTTCACGGGTCAAACTCATCAGCTGAGCCTTTCCATCACTGACAACAATAAAGGCAATGGGTTCAACACTCAAGCCACCGCCGGATCCCGCCATTTCCGATTTTCCGGTGTTGGACCCTAGGCCAAAACCTACAGAAACTTTCGAAACCGGAATCAAAGTGACCTGGTCCAGCACGATGGGCTTTCCGATGACCGTATCCGTTTGGGCGATACTACGCAGTTTTTCAAGGATAACCGAGGCTATTGTGTCTATGCTCATAGGCCAAATATAGGTATTAGAGGCGGGATATCTAGGAATAAAATGCGTTTTGCCTGGCGCAGGCACACAGCCGTGCTTTAACATTGCCTAAGTAGGACAATTTTCGGTTCGGTAGGCTAAACGTTGGAGTAGATATGCGACCCATGAGTGCATCTGAACGCAGAAACCATACTTTCCGATTCCAGACTTTATTGGAACTTCTGGACCATTATTCGGATTTTCTAACTGCCCAACAAATGGAAGCTGTCATCCGGGACTCCGCGCGAATTTTCGTAGAACGCGACTATGTAAACGAGCAGCAGACACGGCTGGAATTTATCAAGAAATGCGAATACATCATGGAAGCGCTGGTGTCGATGAAAGAGGCCACCGTACACCACGGAATAGAGGATTAAGGGCTTCTAAGGTTTCCAGGGTCCATAAAATTGCAAGTGCCAGGATTCGAACCTGGAGTCTTCTGATTCGTAGTCAGATGCCTTATCCAGTTTGGCCACACCTGCGTATTTTTTCGATGGAAAGCCTAAGGTACTAAAAGCCCTTCGGCTTGTCAGGTTTACAGTCACTGGAAGGCGTGAACGCGGGTCCCCAATTGATAAAAGCCTTCTTTAAATTGAGGAATCCGCAGAATAATAAGGTACAGACCCTGAGCTCCTGCGTCCTTAAATTTTCTTCTGTATTCAGCCAAATCGGCCGGAATTTTTGCCGAAGCCACCCCTCTGGTTCCGGTTTGCAGGGTGACGACTACGGCGTCGGGGTCATTGTTGAGGGCCAGAATCGAATCCAACCCAGCTTGTGAATATGGGCCCGCGACCTTTAAAGTCAAATCCAAATCCTTGCGTGTGGTTAGGCTAAGGAAAAGTGTATCCCCACCAGTCAATGTCATGATTTTCAAATCGGAATAATCCAAAATGCCCGAAAGCTTTTTGAAATCCAAGCCACCTTCCGTGGTCAAGGAATCGGTTACCGGGCTACCGTCTACCCAGGTAGTGGAGGAGTGAAAGAGAGAATCAATGCCACTAAAAGTCGAATCGATGCGATCTCGATCCAACCAGGGGAAAGGCGAGAAGTTGGTTTCGATTCGTGGCAGTCCGTTTCCATGCGGATCGCGCAAGCCTGTCAGCGCGGCCGTGAACTGGGAATTGATATTAAAGTGTCCCGTACTGTAGGTTAGATTTTTACCATAAATTAGGAGCTTATTGCCGCCGATGAAGCGGTTGGCGATTCCTGCCGACGGCGTATACTCCACAGCCAGAGCAGAGGTGTCGATTTTCTCCGAGAAGGTTATTGCGATGGTATCGGTTATTCCAAACCGGTATTTCCCTTGGGATTGCAATAGATTGATGGTATAAGTTGGGGGTGTCTTATCTGGAGCTGTGGAGTTACAGGCCAGAAGTCCCAAGGCCAGACAGCCGGAAAGGGCGAGGGCCAGCATTGGGTTCCATTTTTGAATTTGCATACGGGGATCTCCTAACTGGGGTTTCCCCGAAATTCTTTGGACGGTTCCACCTCTTAAAAAAGGGATGGACGATCCTTTAGAAACCGGGTAGTACGATTGCTTAAAAATAAGTAATTCGCGGCAATGTTTTTACCTTAAGAACCCATGTTTAAAAAGTTGTTTCGGGCGATGAAGTCCCAATTCTCAGAATGGCTTCGCCTAGTGCGCGGAGGGGTAGGTAAGGCGGCTTACCGACGTAGCATTCGAAAATGGTTTTTGATACTGGGGTTTCTGCCCTTGGTTGGAGTGGTCCTGGTAGCGGGAATCGTTTTTCACTATTCGCAGTCTTTGCCGTCGTTGGAAACACTGGAACGCATCACACCCAATCTTATCACCCGTGTCTATGATAAGGATTCGGCATTGGTTCATGAATTTTACACGCAACGACGAATTTGGACGCCTGCCAATAAAATTCCTTTAGCTCAAAAACAGGCTGTATTCGCCATTGAAGACCAGCATTTTTATCAACATTGGGGCGTAGATTTGGCGGCCTACCCTTCCGCATTATTGCCAGCTCTTTTGGGCAGACGCGCTCGAGGTGCATCTACTCTGACACAGCAGCTCGCCAAGAATTTGTTTCTGACTTCTGAGCGTTCGATAGTTCGCAAGCTTAAGGAAGTTATGGTCGCGGTTCAGATCGAAAAAACCTACACTAAGGACGAAATTCTGGAATTTTATTTCAACCAGGTTTACCTCGGTGCGGGCGCGTATGGTTTTGCTGCGGCCGCCGAGCGCTATTTTTCCAAGCCTCTCGACTCCCTTTCTATCAGCCAGTATGCTTTATTGGCAGGCTTGTTACAAAGGCCAGAAGCCTATCGGCCGGACTTGAGTCCAGAGGCAGGTCGCGAGCGACGCAATATCGTGCTCGGGGCCATGAAATCCATGGGTTACATAGACCGCAGGCAATGGAAGGAAGCCGTCAAATCCCCATTGGCCATCAAAATGTGGATGCCACCAACTGGGCTGGGGGCATATTATGTGGAGACGGTTCGTCAGTTCATGGAAAAGAAGTGGAATGAGGATTTGGTTTACAATCAAGGCGTTACAGTCTACACCACCCTGGATTCCGCCTTGCAAACCTATGCAGAATCGACTTTGGTTGAAAATCTGCGCCACACCCGCAATCGACTCCGTTACCGGACCGCCCGATCCTTTAATATGGCCGGTAACCTCAAAGTCAACATCGACACCTTAGTCCGTCATTGGGACTTATACTATCCGCGTTTCGACACACTATTCATGCAAAAGGACACCTCCACCGAACACCATCGTTTTCCCGATTCCCTAAAATATGTGCATGTGGAATCGGCTTTGCTCATTCTTGACAATGAAACCGGCGCCGTACGGGCGATGGTGGGGGGCGAGAATTTTGAAAAGTCCAAATACAATCGAGCCATTCAAGCAGTACGTTCACCCGGTTCATCCTTCAAGCCGTTTGTGTACGCTACCGCCGTTGATAATGGCGCAAGTCCCGGCGACATCTTGAACGACCAGCCCATCACCATACCGGATCCCATGGATTCAACTAAATTTTGGCGGCCGCATAATTTCGATGCCGGGTTTGATGGAAAAATCAGCATGCGGCGTGCATTATATAAATCAAAAAACCTACCCGCAATTGAAGTAGCCATTAAATATGGTCTTAATACCATCGTCTCATATGCCCGGAAATTCGGTTTGGTCCACAGCGTTCCGCCTGTACCCTCTTTGGGCATTGGTTCCTGCGAAGCCACCTTGATGGAAATGACATCGGCGTATACGGCATTTCCAAATGGGGGAGTGCGACCACTGCCTTTCATGGTCGAAAAAATAGTAGACAAGAATGGTCAAATCCTATATCAAAATGTTCCACAGACGCAGGAGGTTATTCGCAAGGAAGCAGCCTGGATAATGTGTACTATGTTACGAGACGTCAATATTCACGGAACCGCGGCATCGATCTGGGCAAGTGGATTCAATCATCCCTCGGGTGGAAAAACCGGCACAACCAACGATTTCACTGATGCTTGGTATATCGGATTTACCAAACGATTAACCATGGGCGTCTGGGTGGGCGCGGATAATCATAGAGGAATGGGTCCCGGACATACGGGCGCCGATGATGCCGTACCCGTGTGGCTTTCCGTTATGG
>JAYSRH010000441.1:0-7260 GCA_043721115.1 Fibrobacteria bacterium
TGGTGTTCCCCACACTTACACGTCAGTGGAATGGGAAGCTAACTCAGTCCATACCCCACTTAAACCCCTTCATGCGTGCGTCCTATGCCTATTATCGCGTCGGTCAATACTCGTCTTTCGGCGGATATGAAGGCGCATCCCAAGGTCAAGTTTTCTTTGCCGGGGACCATTGCTCGCAAGATTTTCAGGGTTTTATGGAAGGTGCGGCTTCAGAAGGTGAACGTGCCGCGGATGAAGTATTAAAGCATTGAAATTGGGATGCCCGTGGTTGGGGTTTTTTAGAAAAAGCAGCCATAATCGAATTGGATAAATTAATAGGCATTTATGCCTAACGGGATAGCCGATTTGGCCTATTTTAGAGAGGTCAGGGGCAATCCCGTTGGATAACAAAAAGCTTGGGTTTCTCAGAAATCTAAGTCCAACCGGCTGCAGCTTTGTGGTTATTTCCGCCTTGACCATTTGAATTTCAGAAAGGCTCCTCGTGCGAAAATTACAAATTCCTTTTTTCTTTCTACTGGCCACTTTTTTTGGAATGGCCCATGCACAATATACGAGTTGGTCACACATGGACTCGCTTTTCATTCTTACGACACCTGAAGGGGCCAACATTCCCGCCGGAGTAGTGGAAACTGGCTTTCCGCTGCTGGTGCGTTTGGATAAAGATTTTTTCACTTTCGCTGACGCCAAAGCCAACGGAGACGACATCCGGTTTTCCACTCCATCTGGCATCGCTCTACCCTATCAAATTGAAGAATGGGATGGGGTCAACGGCAAGGCTTCCATTTGGGTGCGTATTCCAACCGTCAATGGAAATGCACGGCAAGCCATTCGAATGTATTGGGGAAATGCAGGTGCCCAGAGTGAGTCCAATGGAAAAACGGTATTTACCACCGCCACTGGATTTTTAAGCGTACTCCACCTAAGCGACCCAGTCAACCCAGCTAAAGATGAAGTGGGCACTTTGACTCCGGTCAATAACGGTACCACAAACACGGCTGGTGCCGTTGGCAACGGCCGTAATTTTGCAGCTAAGCAAGGCATTAAATGTGGAACCAACATCGCCGCATATCCAAGCGGCCCCAGCCCACACTCCACAGAAGGCTGGTTCAGGGCCAAACAAACGGGAAATGCCACCATGATAGGTTGGGGCAAGGAAGGCGGTTCCGCTGGGAAAATACGCATGATGTGGATGAGCCCGTCTTACATACGCATTGACAGCGATGGCGGCAGCTTTGACAGCGGCAATAAGGCCGTCCCAACCAATCAATGGGTGCATGTCGTCGAGACTTATAAAAACGGTGACGCGCGACTTTACATAAATGGAAAACTCGACGGGCAGACCACGACTACGATGAATATTGTGGCACCGGTGGTTGGCTTTTGGATTGGCGGTTGGCTCGATGGGTATGATTATGTAGGCGATATCGATGAAGTACGCATTTCCAATGTATCCCGTTCCGCAGACTGGGTCAAAATGGAATATGAAAATCAAAACCCGCTGCAATCCTTAGCCGGTCTTCTCGTTCCCACTGGAACAACATTTTCCGTACCACAAACCACGGTGTCGGTTTTGGAAGGCCACAGTATTACCCTAACCGGCAATGCCGGTGGCGCGCAAAAAATCTTTTGGGTTCTTAAGGAAGGCACCAAGGAAACGATACTCGCAGTGGATCGCCTCAGCCTTACCTATCTGGCAGAACGCGTGACAGCAGATAAAACTGTAATACTTCAGTTTAAGGCTATCTATCCCACTGAAGTCAAAACCCAAGATATTACCTTGACCATCAAGGAAGATATGCCAGACCCCCTTTTCACACTAACCGCACCCGCCACTTGGAATGGCCGTGATGCAATATCCTTAACTCCCGTCATCACCAATCAAGCGGAAATGACTGCCAAGGGCGTTGGCGCCCTGACTTATGCCTGGGACATCGCCAACATAGCCGTGATAAAAGATGTGACTCCAGGCAAGCTCACACTCAAGCGCGCACAGAAAAGCGGTAAAATGACGGTGTATTTGTCCATCAGCAATGGCGGATCGACAACCGTACATTCTGTGGACATCACAGTCACGCAACCCGTCACTGACCCTTGGCTGGTTCGAACTCCGGCCGCGGATGAGAAGGCCGAGAACAGTCAATTCTATGCGCGGGATCCGAATAATGTTTGCACCGTCATTTACAATGGAACTTTGCCTAATGCTGCCGATTCCGTTTTTGTCAAAATATATTCTGGCACAACGCAGCAAAAAAGAGAAGCCCATGCTCTGGCTACCAGCCGGACGTACGCCTTTTCCCCCACG
This sequence comes from Fibrobacteria bacterium, assembly GCA_043721115.1. Lineage (GTDB taxonomy): Bacteria > Fibrobacterota > Fibrobacteria > UBA11236 > UBA11236 > Chersky-265. The sequence goes on from JAYSRH010000441.1 coordinate 2,303, forward strand.
TTGACCCCAGCCTTATCGGAGTACAAGTTGGAGTTCGGATCCAAAACCGGAGCTACTGAATCCCTTATAAGCACTGTAACAAATCTTGTTTGTGGCGATGCCTATATTGTGGAAGGGCAGTCCAATGCAGAAGCCACCCAGTTCGGCACGGACGACAATCCGTCCACCAGTGAATACATCCGCACCTATGGCAGCATGGGAGACAACCCGGGATCAGGATGGCACAATGCCGCTCATTTGTCCACGGGCCAGGTCGGCTACTGGGGCATGGAAGTAGCCCGTATTTTGATGACGAAATACAACGTTCCCATTTTCATCATTAACGGTGCGGTCGGCGGCACGCGCATTGATCTGCATCAGCGCAATGACGCCAACCAGACGGATGTGAACACTATTTACGGCCGCCTACTTTCCCGCATCCAGGGCGCAAAACTGACCCATGGCATAAAAGCCGTCATGTGGCATCAAGGTGAAAACGACCAAGGAAGCGAAGCGCCCACTGGCCGCATGGATTGGGAAACCTACCAGCCCTACTTTTTTGAAATGTCCGCGGATTGGAAGGAGAACTTCCCAAACATCCAGCATTACTACCTGTTCCAAATTTGGCCCGCGGCCTGCGGAGGCATGACTGGTGGTTCGGAAAGCATACTTCGCGAGATGCAGAGAAGCCTTCCATCCTTCTATTCCAATATGGACATCATGTCCACCTTAGGCGTGCGGCCGGGTAGCAGTTGTCATTATTCGGCTGCCGGTTATCAAGATTTTGCCCGTCTCCTCACTCCTCTGCTGGAAAGAGATTTCTACGGCAAGACTTTTACCACTTCAATAACTGCCCCTAACGTGGTCAAATCCTATTTTACCTCTACTGCAAAGAATGAAATCGCCATAGAATTTGATCAACCCGTAACATGGAACGCTAGCCTTACGAGTCAATTTTATTTGGACGGCGCAAGTGGAAAGATTTCAGGCGGTACAACCACGGGAAATATTCTTAACCTCAGCCTAAATGCTGCCTCTACGGCCACTAAAATCACGTACTTGGATAGCCGTTCTTGGTCAGCTGCCAATATACTGTATGGCGCAAACAACATCGCGGCACTCACCTTTTGGAATGTGCCAATATATCCCGATCGGAATACTGTCCCGAATTTTCCCAAACTAAAAAAGGGGTATGGCAACGAGGATATTTCCGCTCTGGTTAAGCATGGTTCCTTAGTGCTCTCTTTGGGTAAATTGGTTGGTCAAGCACTGGACATCGAAATTGTTAACCTACAGGGCCAAACGGTATTGAGTGCTAATGTTAAACCCAGTTACTCGGCGGTTCTGCAATTAGCCGTTCCGCAATTGAAGCAGGGAGTCTATATTATAAAGGTATCCCATCAGGGTCAATTGGCCTTAATGCGTAAGCTAACGGCATTCTAAGAATAAGCTTTGAAGAAGGAATATATGGTAAAGCGATTGCATCGACACAAACCTATTCTAACCCTAGCGGCTGGCCTGCTGTTCCCGATCCTAGTGGCAGCCGGCCCTGCGGATACAGCGTGGGTAGATTTATTCAATGGTAAAAATTTTGCGGGTCTTTATGTTTTCAATTTTAACGGTGGAAACGTGATCTATGATTCTTCCTTGGCGGGAAACGCCCTCTTTAAACCTGATTCCGCGAGTAAAGAAATACGAGTTACTTCTTCTGATGGGCAAAGAGGCCATATAGCAACCAAGAAAGATTATTCTTATTTCAGGATGAAGGTTGATTGGAAAATCAGTAGCGGAAATTGCGGCGTCATGTATCATCTCCGCGAAGATTTGGCCATTGCCAATCCATTGACCCGATTATACGATGTATTCCCCCCATCCATTGAGGCTCAAGGAGAAACCGGAAACGGCGGAGACTGCTGGGTCATCAGCAATGTCTGGATGAATACCAAGGCTACCAATGGCAAATACAGTGCAACTGGCACTCCTATTACTTTCGGCGGAGTCAACGCGGGTGGGCGCAATATTTCGGCCGATGTTCATTGGGACCTTTACGGCACAGCCAATACCAAAGGTGGCTGGAACACGGAAGAGATCATCATTTACGGCGCGGACTCGGTAGTCCATATCGTCAACGGACACGCCAATTTCAGAGGCAGTAACATCCTGTATACCCCCGGCAATGCTCCCACATCTGCCAATCCTCCCAGCCCACCTTATTCTAAAATTCCCTTTGACCATGGCCACCTGTCCCTACAAGCAGAAATGGCAACAGTTGCCTACCGTAACTGGAAGGTAGCAGAGCTCATCGGCTGCACGGATCCGAAAGCGGACAACTATAAATCCTATTTTGTTAAAAGCCGTTCTACGGATTGCATTTTCACTACGTCGATTGCCACCCAAAAAAAAACCAACTTGAACAGGACGAAATCCGGTAAAAATTGGAAGAGCCTATCCACCGGCAAAAGCGGAAACAGAACCCTTTCCGGACGGCTATTAAATCTACTGTCGAATACACCCATACCTAAGTTGAGGAACCCATGAAAAAAATCTTAGCTCTCATTATCTGCCTTGCGGCGGATGGTGTCTTTGCAGCACGCCCTCATGATCCCTTTATCCTGCGGGTTGTTTTTAGAAATAAACCGCGCATGGTTCTTTTAGCCCTGGACCCAATGCTTTCTGTTGGCTATGACAGCCCCACCTGCGGACTCTATATTGCTTGGAAAGGTGGCGTTCAACCCACCGTAGATGCCTACAATCATCAGACTCATGGAAACCACGGTGCCACCTACTATCCGAGAGGAAATGCTGAGGGCACTCTTTATCCGAATAACAAAATCACTTTTAAAATGACGCCTGGTGGTGAAATTTCAGAGACCGATCCTCCCGATACGCGTGATAAAACCCATGTTAGCGTGAATGATACCTTAGTGCCCGTTTGGTCCGCTACACAAGGTGGACAGCCCTTAGTTCTAAAACCGGACTACCGGGGATATACAGTGAACAATACCCTGCAAACGGCAACACTCCGCTACAATTTGAAACTGCCAAGTGGTGCGCCCATACAGGTCACGGAGCTGCCGGATTCTAAAGTCAACGGAACTTTCGTTGATTTAACTCGCGCCTTTACCGTGGCGGGCCTCCCTGCCGGTACTAAACTTTCCCTGTTGTTGAGCAGTAATCCTATTCGGAAAGCCGATGCTTCTTTGGTTGTCGAAACCTGGACTGCAACTGGGCTGGGAAGAATTGAAATTGTATCGGGAAAAACTTATTTCGTGGCTGAAGCCAACGGCAGCACAACAGTCACCGGATCGTGGAGGTAATGACAATGAAAAACCAATTTAAATCCATAGCATTTTTATTCGCCTTGTCCAGCCTAGGATTGGGTTCAAGTTTTGGCGATGGTTTATCGGCCATCCATCCAGGTTATGACCTGGTCAACATCCAGCCCACTGCCAATAATTTTCTTGTTGGAGGCATTGATGTCTTCTCCGACGGTCGTCTAGCCGTTTGCCAATGGGGCAACCCCGGTGAAGTTTGGATAGTCAGCGGAGCCGAAACGGGTAGTTCAACTACCGTCCAGTCGACCAAGTATGCCTATGGCTTGCAACAAGTGTTGGGCTGTAAAGTAGTACAGGATACCCTCTACGTGCTGCAAATTGGTGAGTTGACCCAATTGGTAGACGTAGATGGGGATGGCGTAGCGGACCAGTACAACAAAATAAACGATGCCTTCCCAACTTCAGAAAGCCTACTGGGCCTGGCCTATGACGTCGTTTATTATGGCGGATCGTTTTACGTAGCACTGTCCGCTGATGTAGGCTGGGGAGGTATGGATGCACAGCCATCGCAGCTTGGACGGTCCACGGCTTACCGATTGGGTAGAGACAACTCTTTGGAAGCCCTTGCAACCGGTTTCCGCAATCCCAATGGAATGGGCCTTGGCTTTGGAAACAAAATATTTTCCTCAGACAACCAAGGTTCCTGGTTGCCCTCCTCTAAGCTTATAAATATTCAAAAGGGCAAGTTTTACGGACACCATTCCATTCCTGCCAATCTTTTCGAAAACCAGACTGAATCACCTCCCATGTGTTGGTTACCGCATGGATACGTATCCAATTCCCCAGGTTCGCTCCTTTATTTATCGGAAGGTATTTTCAAGAACCAGCTCCTATTTGGGGAAGAACACATGGACGTTGGCGGGGGAAGAATCTACCGCGTTAGCGTGCAAGACGTTGGAGGAGTCCTGCAGGGTGCCGTTATACCATTTTCGTCTGCCATTGGCACCGGAGTCAATCGCCTTACCATGGGCAAAGGTGGAATTATCTATACTGGCCTGCTGGGGGCTAATGGGGGCTGGAGCTCACCTGCTTCAATGAAACCTGGCTTGAAACGGCTTAAACCTAAAAACGTGAGCAACTCCTATGCTTTTGAAATGTTGGCGGTTCGCTCCGGTAGTGCCTCAACTATTGAAATTGAATTCACCAGCCCACCAGCAGCCGATGCCACAAATCCCGCCCATTACACGGCGGAAACCTGGAACTTTGTACCGGTAGTGGAATATGGCATTGGAAACAAATTGAATTCGCACGCACTGACCGTGCAAAGCGCCACGCTTAAACCAGATGGCAAAACCGTTGTCCTCACAATCGGTGGTTTGCTTGAAAAATATCTGGTGCATATTCGATTGGAAGGGCTCTTGAGTGCCACGGGAACCGCCCCTTGGGGCAGCGAAACCTGGTTTACCCTTAACAAATATGGACCGGGTAAGGATGTAGCGGTTACGGGCTGCATGGACGTCAGTAATCCTGCTTACAATCCAAATGCAACAGTAAGTGATCCCGCTGGCTGCCTAACCGTTGCCATTGGGGCAAAGCACGCAACACAATCCATGGGTCCACTGCAAAAACTAGGTTCAAATCGGATTCGGTTGGACCTTGCAGAAAATCAGGACTATGCCTTGGAAATGTTTGATTTGCGTGGCG
>JAYSRH010000442.1:0-2831 GCA_043721115.1 Fibrobacteria bacterium
TGAAGTTTGGCTGTATCTGCATAGGCGGATTCAGGATATTCATCCAAAAATCTTTCGTAGCCCTGAATCGCTTCTAAGGTCTTCGTTTGATCCCGATTAGGCGGTTCCACTTGTTTAGCCGAAACTTCCGCCAAACGCCACCGGGCCCGTTCCGAAAATTTCTTGGAAGTGGGAAAGTCCTTTAAGAAGGTGCTGTATTCGGATTCTGCTTCAATCCAACCTTCAAGGTAGAAGCGCGATTCCCCAACATCGAAAAGGGCTTCTTCGGTAAATGCCGACCCGGGACAGGAAGAAACCAATTCCGATAGCGGTTCTTTAACCTCCGAATATTTTTTCTTGTCGAATTTTATTTTTAGCTTGTCCCATCTTTCCTGACAGCTGGCTTCTTGGCTCAGTTTTTTGTGAGAAAAGCAACCCGGCAGGGCAAGCAACGAAAATGCCGCCAGCCATGGCAGTGGGGTGATTCGCGTTCGAGTTAGGACTTGAGATAGTAAAAAAGGCATTAGGGTCCCGATTTCATTCCAGTTTGGCTAATTCTTCCTTAGCACGTTCGGTGTATTCACTTTCGGGGTATAAAGATACAATTTTTTTAAACTCCTCAGTCGCTACCTTGCGCTCGCCCAGGCGCAGGTAACAATAGCCCAGCTTTAATTGGGCATCGTCCGCTTTTTCAGTTTCCTTGAAGGTAAAGACTTTTCGGAACGCGGTGATGGCTTTGGCAAAATTGCCAAGCGCAAATTGGCACTCGCCCATCCAGTAGAAACAGTTGTCCGCATACGTGCTGGCGGGAAACTTTTGCAACAATTCTTCAAATTTGATAATGGACTGAGCATAATCCCGGCCGTAGTAAAGGTCAAAGGCTTTTTTATAGAGCAATGCTTCAACGTCACTGGCGGGCGGTTTGCGTGGCTGGGCCGGTGGTGCGGGAATCGATTTTACAGCCGGTTTGGCGCCAGCCTTGTCAGTCGTCACGAGTGAATCCGATTTTACCGGCTTGGTCGGAGTTGCAGCCTTTTTGCTGGAATCCAAAGACGTAGGTGAAAAAGTCGCCAATTCCTTATTTACGGATATAGGGGCCGCCATTTTGGAGATTCGATCTTCCAGATTTCTCAACTGGGTGGTCATCATCGTCATCTGATGGGTCAGTTCATCCAGTTTAGCCGCTGGCATATTGGCCATTTCTTCACCCAGCGACGACATCTGGTTTTCAAGCTCATGCACTTTACTTCCCAAACTTTGCAAATCCAATTTATTCTCCTGAGCCAGTTTTAAAGCCTCATCGGAATTTTCCTTGAGTTGGAGGACATCGATTTCAGGTAGGGAAGGGTCGCTGGACTTGACCTTTGGAACAGTCGCGCAGCCGGTAAGTAGCCAAATTAGGATCAGGGGTGATATGGGCAAAAGTTGGAGAATAAGATTCCGAACCCAGTTTGCTGCCGATTTCGCCGATATCGATTGTCTATTCATCATGTTATGACACAATCCTGTTTACTTACTTTATGATGTAGTATATTCAACATTGATGATCCTCGCAAGGTATATCCTAAAGGAGCATATTGCTCCTTTCTTCTACGCTTTGTTTGTCATCACTTTCCTTTTTCTAATCGACTTTTTAATTCGCATTCTTACCTCCATTCTTTCCAAGGGGTTAGGCTGGCAGGTGGTGTTGGAAATCATTGTTCTGAACATGGCCTGGATGTTGGCCCTATCCATTCCCATGGCGGTACTCGTGGCCACTTTGATGGCCTTTGGCCGGTTTTCTTCCGACAACGAAATCACCGCTATGAAATCACTGGGTATTTCACCTTTAAAAGCCATGGTTCCGGTAATGGTAGTATCCATTTTACTGAGTGTGGGGCTTATCTATTTCAACAACGATATTCTACCCGACGCAAATTTCAGGGCTGCGGCGCTACGTAACGACATAGGACGCAAAAAACCAACGGCTTTAATTACCCCACGCACGCTCATCCGAGATTTTGAAAGTTATCTGATTTGGATCGACAGGCTGGATCAGAGCAGTGGGATTTTGGGTGGAGTGCGCATTTACAGTGTCGAAGCCGGAAAGCCAATCAAGTATACCTATGCCGATTCCGCCAGTATGGAATATGCCAATGGGGGGAAAAGCATTGTCATCCATATGCTGAGCGGAGAAAATCATTTTGTGGATCCCAAGGAATCGGCTAACTATGTTCGTGTTCGATTTCGGTCTCAGGATGTGGCCATCGACAATGTAGACGCGACTTTGGAACGCCACCCGCGCTCGTATCGCACGGATAGGGAAATGCGGATTCAGGACATGTATGGGATAGTTAGGGCCAGTCAGGACCGGCTTAAAGCCTTGCGGGAGGAATATCATGAGAAGATTTTCGATGAAATGCATGCCATGGACATTGTCCTCACAGCCGATTCCGTAAAGACTGTTCCGCCCCGTTTATTACAGGAATCCTGGTGGGTGGAAAACCCATTAAGCTCTCTGTCCTATGCGGAAGTCAAACGACAGGAAAAGGATAAGATGTATTTGATCGAACGCTATGAAAGACGGGAGGAAAATGAACAGAAGGAAATTGGACAATTCATGGTTGAAATCCATAAGAAGTTTTCTATTCCGATAGCCTGTCTGGTTTTTGTTTTCATCGGTGCACCTTTAGGGATCATGGCCAAAAGGGGCGGTATCGGTACAGGTGTTATTTATAGCATGGCTTTTTTCTTGCTTTACTGGGTGGGCATGATCCGCGGCGAGGTTATGGCAGATCATTTGACGCTACAGCCTTGGGTGGCCATGTGGGGCCCTAACATTTTGGTGGGAATGGGCGGTTTATTCCTGGTAT
>JAYSRH010000443.1:0-7244 GCA_043721115.1 Fibrobacteria bacterium
CTAAATCGCAATACCACGTACCCGGGCTCCGTTCAGAAGCGATTGGGAATAAAATGCACGGTCTGCACTTGATTCCCGTGCATACATGCACGTGGAAAGATTTTAATCTACGAGTATGCCGGAAGGCAAAATATATTTTTCGGGGTTTTGAGGGATGCCGTCGCGATGGACTTCATAATGCAGGTGGGTTCCAGTGGCCCGCCCAGTATCACCCATATAACCTACCAGCCCATATCGCTTTACCAACTGTCCCTTTTCCACCATAACTTTGGCCATGTGGCCATATTTGGTCAGGTAACCATTTCCATGGTCGATGACCACTAAATTCCCAAAATTGCCGCTACTTGCACTGGAGGCCACAATGCCGTCCGCACTGGCATAAATTGGAGTCCATTTACTATTCGCAATGTCCAGTCCCTCATGAACGGCTTGTTCGCCGGTAACGGGGTGGAGGCGAGAACCAAATCCACTGGTGATGTTTCCCCTGGTGGGCAATATGAATGGAGTGTGTTCCCATAGATTATGTCGATAGTGCACAAATTCTGTAATTTCCTGAAAACTGCCATTCGTGAACTTGATTTTACCTTGCAACTGCCGATTTTTAAGGCTTGAGTGCAGGATATTGTCGGCGACTTCCATGCCATAAGGTTGATTTGCAATTTCCGGGCGCCTTCCACCCACGCCAAATGCTAGAAAATCTTTGTCATGGCTGTTCATGCCATATAGTGCGCGAATTTTCTCCTCAAAGTGACTCAAACTATCCAAGGTGGTTTCCATTCCAATTTGTTGCGTAATAACTTCAGAAAGGTCCCGTTTCAGGGTGGCATTTTTCTTTTGGCCGTATTCGAGACTGGCCTCTCGGTAGAGCCAGGTTCCCGTTTCGGCCAGTAGACCCGCTAGACCAAGTGTCAGTACACCTGTGATAAGCAGAAAGAGGTTTCTAAAGGTCGCGTTTAAGGGGATGAATCGGGAGCGATCACTTGAGCGCCACTGCCAAGAAACCAGGTAGCTTTTCCCCGCAATAATGTTAAAAATCTTGGCGAAAAGAGCTTCCGCAAAGGTGACTTTGTGCTTCATCCTGTCCCGGTTTAAAGACATTCAAAGTCTAGTGACTCCAAGGATAATAGTCAAGTGATAATGCCCGGGCCTAAGTGAGCCTGGTGCTTGGGTTTAGAAATCAGCTCAGTATGCACGGAAACCTTGCGGAGGGGGTGGTATTTTTAGTAGGATACCCCTACGGATTGCAGATGAAATACTTGAGTATGCTCGCCTGGTGGCTATTGTTGTTGTTTGCATGGCAGGTTTCCGCTGCCATCTTGGATGGGGCACATTACCTTTTTTGGGGGGTAGTCGGAATTTACTTCCTAAAGGCCGGCTATGTAGGCTTTTCAGGTATAGTGTATTTCCGATATTTGAGCTTTCGATCGCAAAAGTCCTATGAAACCATGGTCGAATCGTTCAATCGTATTGCTGAGCAGCCCATTATTATTGAGAAACAACCTAAGATATCATGGGTTAACCCCCTTTTAAACATCGTCTTAGTAATAATTGCAGTGCTTGATTTTTCCCTGCCTTTTTTGTGGAATCAGCCGGTTTTTCTCGGCACGCTGGTATTGGATTTGTTAGTGTGGCTGTTAATCTTACGGTACGTGGTTCGGACGTATTGGCTAAAGTCAGTAGGAAGAAGAGAAAAGATTAAGGAGTTCTTAGACAATTCACGAAGTAAAATGCGTTCCATAAACCCATCAACCATGCAAATGGAAAAGCCTGCCCAGTCGCCGGCTCCTTTTTGGGTATTAGCCGGATTTTCGCTGGTGGCTACGCTCACTCTTTTCGGATGGCGTTGGCAGGCCGCAGATCGAAATTACCGTGTTAATGACCTCAAGAATTGCATGGTCAAATGTATCGGTTTTGCTGCCGAACGATTTTATCAAAATGGCCAAAAGGAAATGAAATTAGCCCAGGAATCGTGTGTCCAAGACTGGGGAAAAGAAATCAATTTTTCTCTGGATTTGCACGATGGTGAAATATTCCTACTGGGATCCGAAAAAGAGAGCGTTGATTTTTTCGGAAATGGTACGTCTGGCGATGAAAGTTTGGTATTGGATCCATCCGGCCGCTTTAGGAGCAATTGGGTCGGGGCTGGACATAAATAAAGCCGGCTAGCTTTTACTTCAAGTCTGCAGCTTGGCCACTTTCATTTGATCGATCACTTTATAGGGTACCTTTACACTACCGGGTGCATGTCGTCCATCTGGCCGCTTATTATGAAAATCCGCCCCGCCGGAACAGATTAGTCCATGTTTAAGTGCAAAGGCTTGGTACTTCTGGCATGTTGCATTCGTTTGGCCGTGGCAGTAGGTTTCGATGCCCATTAGGCCGCACTCAACCAGCATTTCCAGAAGGTCGTCACGGTTGGTTTTGGAGGGATGAGCCAGTACAGGAACACCCCCGGCATCCAAGATCAACTCTATGGCTTCCCGTGGAGTTAACTTAACCGTATCGATATCCGTCATGCAATCGCTTTCATTTCCTAGGTATTTGTTGAAGGCTTCTTGAAAGGTCGAAACATATTCCTCTTCAACTAACTGTGTGGCGATATGGGCACGACCCACGCTGCCACCTTGCGCCCGGGCCATCACATTTTCATAATTGAGCGCGACGCCTTTTTTTTCGAGGTTCTTAACTATTTGCTTAACGCGATCAATACGACGGGTACGTAGCTCAACCAAGGTTCGGTTTAGTCCTAAGTGGGAGGGGTCAAACATATAGCCCAAGATATGAATGTCGCTCCTTTCTACCTGCGAGCTGATTTCGACTCCGGGAATATATTCAATCCCTAATTTAAGGGCATGGTCGCGGCCCTCTTCAAAGGAATCAATATTGTCGTGATCGGTAATCGCGATGGCTGTCAGCCGCTGTTCATGGCAAAAATCAATTAGGTCCCGGACCGTTAGCGTCCCATCCGAAAAAGTTGAATGCATATGCAAGTCCACATACTCTTGTGAGGATGGTTTCCCACAAACCCTACTGGCGAATTTACTGGATTTCATGGACTTTCCTAAGGGCAGAGCTCAAGCCATTAGGCAGAACTACTCCTTTTATAATAGCACAAAGTCTACTCCAATACTACGCATCTCTTGTGGTGCAAATTACGGATGTGGGTCGGGGTTGGAATAACCCAGCTCGAGCAGTAAATTTACCCTTTTAAACGGAAAGAGAATATGTTGCATCCCATAGTCTTGGCTGGTGGTCGTGGTGAACGTTTTTGGCCTTATAGCAATGCCCAACACCCAAAACAACTCCTTCCCCTTGTGACTGAAAAATCCATGCTGGAAGACACTTTGGACAACTTGAGGAAATTCAAAAAAGATCTCAAGATACGGCTGATTATTGGAAAAAATTTAGAAAAGCCGGTAACTCGGTTGGTCGGAAAGCAGAAGGGTGTGGAGGTAGTGGCGGAACCGATCGGTAGAAATACCGCTGCGGCCATTGCTCTGGCGGCTCGACTCATTTCCCGAGTGGATCCCAAAGGGGTGATGCTGGTTTTAACCGCGGACCATGCTATTTCACCTGCCAAAAAATTTGCGCAGGCCATGCGCGCTGCCGCTAAAGTTGCGGCGCGGGGGGAATGCTTGGTAACTTTCGGCATTCAGCCCAACCGACCAGATGTGGGGTTTGGCTACATAGAAGTGGATACGACGGTTCGTTCCGGTCATGCCTTATCCAAAGTGGAAGGCCTCGCCAACTTTCCAGTAAAACGCTTTGTCGAGAAGCCGGACCATGCAGCGGCCAAGGCTTATGTGGAGTCCGGAAAGTTTTTCTGGAATAGTGGTATGTTTGCCTGGCGCGTTGATTATCTATGGGAACAGTTTCGAAAACATCAGCCCAAAATTGCGGAAATTTTTGAATCAGCCGGAGACCTGAATCCTAAAAGCCCAGCCTTTGCCGCGAAGTTGAAAAAGATCTACCGCGATTTGCCGGAAGTGTCCATCGACAATGGAATAATGGAAAAAGCCGAAAGTATTCAGGTGGTCGTACCAGAGTTTAGCTGGGATGACATCGGTTCGTGGACGGCATTGGAACGCCTACATAAAGCGGATGCGGCAGGCAATCGAAAAGTGGGCTCCATTGTTACTTTGGATTCCAACGGCAATACGCTTTTTGCAGAGCATGGGATGATTGCAGCCTTTGGAGTTACGGATTTGCTGATCGTGCAAACCGGTGGGGTTACCTTAGTTCTTCCGAAAGACAAGGCGCCTCGTCTGAAGGAATTGGTAAAACGCGTTCAGCAAGATAAGGCGCTGGCCAAATACCTCTAAGGCTGCATATTTTCCGTCGACGGATTTCGATAAACGACTCGCAGGCGCTGATTCAGAAACGAAGTGTCCCATGGGGCATCCTCTGGATCAAAATGCGCCTCTACATCCGTGTCCGCTAGGCTTGCAAGATGTAGCAATGGGCTCTGTAGTCCAATGCTCAGCGGTGTTTGATCAAAGAAACCCAGCAGTAAACCCGTCGAATCCGCTTCAAGGCATGGCAAACCTAAAGTGCATTCCGGCGGAGGGGGAGGGTCGGAAAAGGGTGCACTTGAGGACCAAAGGATAACCAAAGACTTTACGTTTCCGGTTGCTTTGTTTGCCTCCATGGCCTTCTGCAGAACGTCCTGCTGAAATGGAGATGCAAGGCCTGGCCATAGGAATATCTGGGTGTTTTCCGGTCGAAGTCCAAGCCCAGCCAATTTTGAGGAGGCTTCTTGTAAATGGTCCTTACCAGGCTTGAGGCGGGTCCATTTGCAAGCGATGCGGGTATTGGCAAAGCGCCATAAGGTGGTGGTCAATATCATTCTGCGCAAATGATTGGACGGCGTTTGCGGCTTCAATATAATGTTTGCAGAGGGACTTTCGGTCTGGCCGGCCATTTCAATGCGAAGCGGTGCCTGTGTAGACTGAACAAGGTGGCCCAGCAAAATGGGTGTCGCTACTCTAAGGTTTAAAACCATTTGCGGCTGAAAATCCACTATTTTTTTTTCTAATTCTTTAAAATGCGTTTCTCCCCAGTAGAAATCTTCAGGCACCTGTTCGATCACGGAATTGGGTCCAAAAAGGCTGGTAAGAAAAGGTGTGAAACGATGATCGGCCAGAAGTCGCAGTTCCATTGCTTCTAAATCTTGAGCCAAGCATTGGAGCAGCGGCACCGCGACGAGAATTTCCACCAAGGTATCGGGGAGCAGCACCACTACCCGTCGAGCCTGAAAAATGGCGTTTCCAATGTGAAAAGGCGGTTCTACCCCTCGTCCCTTCGACTTCCAGGCCAGGTATTTTCGAACCTGCTGGTCGGTCAGAAAATTCAGGGCCTTATGGGGCCACCGTTTTCCAATTCGAGGAGAGCGGCCTAGAATTTTGAGGGCCATTGTAATATACTAGCAAAAGAAATTCATGAAGGCATTATTTCCCATTCTTGAAGTTGTTCCGGCATTGCTCCTGTGCATTGTAGGTGTGAATTTATTTCCCAAATTCTTTCCGTCTCATTACGAGGCTCTGCTGATTGGCGCCTTGATTACTCAAGCCGTCCTTTTTCTAGTTCTGACCCGATCGCGAAAATCTCAATATCGGATGGGCAGCTTTACTCAAGTATTGTGGTTATTCACTTTCAGCTGGGTGACCATTCACCTGCTGGGGGGAATACAGTTCCGTTTGAATTTGGTCTTGGCCTTTTCAGTTGCAGCGTTGATCGGTACCCTGTCCCATCCCGTGCATTCGCTCTACATCATCCTGCTCACCATTACGGCAACCATTGTTAGTGTTACAAATCGAATCTATGGATTTTTACCAGGTTCAGTGGTGGCAACTCTTCCAAATATTCCTGAGTACGTTTTCTCGATTTTCTTTCCGATAGTCAGCGTAGTCCTATTTCAAGTGGTGCTATTGGGTTTCAAGCGCGGTGCCCAGGCTTCAACTGCGCGGCCTGTCGCCGTTCCGGAGGCAACCACCGCTTTGGTCAAGGGGCCGGATCGGCCCGTACCTAAGGGCTCGGTAATCATGGCCATTGATGAGCAAAACCAGGATGAAGCGGCGGCAAGTCAGGCCTTGAGCCGTGTTTATTTAGAAACCCAAGGGGAGCAAGCCCTAAAGGACATGAAAGATATTTTGAGTACGGTCGTCTATTTCATGAGCCGAAATTTTAAAGCCTATACATCCATTGGATTCCTGATTACGGAACTCGGAGATAAATTGGCGATCAATTCCGTTGTATCTAAAAGCCGTAATATCAACTATGACTGCCTCATCGATTTTGGCAAAGGTGTCATCGGATCCGTAGTGAATAAACCCGCAGGATTCATCACTGGAAATTTGAAATCCTATACAGGTGAGCTGGAATATTATTCGGTGCAGGAAGGTATCAACTCCATAATGATTATGCGCATTGTGGATAATCAAACCAAGAGCATACAAGGTTTGCTGGTGGTGGATTCGGAGAGCCTCAGAGCCTTTACCGATGAGCATAAGGAACTAATGTACCGATTTACCCAAATCGCATCGGGCTTGATCACCAGCGCCAGGCTCACCTACCAGATGCAAAAGGTGGCCGAACAGGCCGATTTGCAATATGAGATTTCCAAAAAGCTTTCTGAGGCGCTTAAGGTCGAGGACGTGATTGAAGTTCTTACGCAGTCCTTATTGCGTTCCTTTGAGCATGAACGCATGATTATCTGCGCCTACAATACCGCCACGGCCAAGGGCGTGCTTTGGCGCGTTATAGGCAATGCCGGTGGACTTGCCGAAGGCATGGAATTCGATATCAATAATGAACGCAGTCTTTATGGAAGTATTTTCCGCAATCGTCGGTCCGTAGTGGTATTAGGCTTTAGATCCGAGCAGCGTTACATACGCTTCGATTATGACGAACCCACCGAGGCCAGGCCGCAAGACATATTGATGGCCCCGATTCATGATGATAGGCAGTCGGTTTGGGCCGTGATCGGTATTGAATCAAACCGTCCGGGCGTGTATTCCCAAACTGAGTTGCAGTTGCTAAAGACCATTATGGCAAATGTGACCACGGCTTTAACCAAAGCCAGAATGTATACGGAGATGGAGAAGCTGGCCACCATTGATGGCTTAACTCAAATCGCCAACCACCGCAAGTTCCAGGATATCCTGACGCAGGAGCTGGAAAGATCGCAACGGTATAATTCTCCGCTAACCTTACTTCTGTTGGATATTGATCATTTCAAGAAGTTC
>JAYSRH010000444.1:0-7243 GCA_043721115.1 Fibrobacteria bacterium
TTCCTGGGTAAAGACGTCTCCAGATTCGCATAACGGGCCGGCCACTATGGTTTCGAACGCATCGCTTACTTTGCGGCCATTGGCCGGGGCAATGGAAATCTCATGATAGGCTCCATACATGGCGGGCCTAATCAAAGTATCGAATCCCGCGTCCACCAAATAAAAGCGATTGCCGCCCGAGGTTTTGACGCTCCGGATTTGCGTCAAGAGGGAACAAGATTCTGCTACCAGGTAACGCCCCGGTTCCACTTCCAGGGAGATGGGATGGCCCACCTCCCGTTCAATGGTTTTCCTGGCCTCATCCCAAAGCGAAAAATACGCCCCAATGTCAATACGGGCCTGGTCCTTGCGATAGGGAATGGGTAAACCGCCTCCGGCGCTGATGACCTTGAGCTGCGGACCCATGCGCTTGGCGGCGCTAACCATGGCATCGCACACCGTGGAAAGATGCTGAAAGTCGCTGCCTGAACCGATATGCATATGCAGTCCCTGAATATTGACCCCGGCGGCATTGCCCAAGCGCAGGCATTCTTCTAATTCGGAATGCCAAATGCCGTGCTTGGAATAGCTGCCTCCGGTATTGACCTTCCGGGAATGGCCATGACCAAATCCTGGGTTGATGCGTAAAGTGACTTCACAGCCGGGATAAAAGGCGCCTAACTGTGTCAGCATATCCGGTGAGCCCACGTTAACGGGGATATGGTGTTCGCGAATCAATTGGATGGAATCCTCATCAAACAAATCAGCGGTAAATACCACTCCTGGAGGATGACCGGTGCCGGTATAGCCCACCTTCAAAGCCCGATGGATTTCCCCCGCTGAAACGGCGTCGACTTGCACTCCATTTTTGCGCATTAATGCGAGGATGGCAAGATTGGAACAGGCCTTTTGCGCAAAGCGAACCACGTCGAAGCCCTTGAGCTCAGAAATGCGGTTTTCAATTACGGCGCGTTCATAAATAAAGGCGGGTGTGCCGAAGCTTTTAGCCAATTGTTCTACAGGCAAGCTTCCAATGTGGGTTACCAGGTTGTTCATAGTCAGCGATTCCTCCAAATCGGAAAAATAGCAAACAATGTTGGCAGACTAGATTTTTAGAGGAAGAAGGAAGGAAGGAAGGAAGGAGGGGAAGGGTTCGGCTTTTTAGGGGGTTGATTCCGTTTTAACTGCCGCCATGCCTTTTTCTATGACGATGACGCTCGACTTTGTCTTCTTATCCTCTCCAAGGGAATATTTGACAATCATGTATTTTTCCAGCAAAGTCACCCCATCGGTCAAACTTTTTTCCAGTCGAGCCACCTGAAAAAAAAGTCCAAGAAAATAAATGCCCAGGCAAAGAATCAGGAGACCAAGGATAATCGACATAAAGCCATTATAACCTTTCCAAGGCGGCAGCGCAATGGCGGTTGGCAGAAGGTGTTTTGGGTATTTCCAAAGTAAAAATCAAGCCGTGAACGTCGGAGGATAGCCCGTTTTTGCTTTGGACCCGGATTTTTCCACCGTGGCTCTCTACTATGGATTGAACGATAAACATGCCTAAACCTCGCTGAGTTGGGCCTGCCTTGGTGGTGAAAAACGGCTCGAAGATCCTCTCCAGATGTTGCGGTGCCAGGCCCCGGCCATCGTCTTCAATTGTAACCGTGATTAAATTACCGATGCCACGAACTCGCGTGGTTACTTTTTCTGCACCGGCTTCAATGGCGTTGATGTACAAGTTCAAGTACACTTGCTCAAACCTATCCGGGTCCCCCAGTAGCTGGACGTCCTCTTCCCACATGTCCCAAGAAAACATATCCGATTGGGAGTTGAAATAGGTGTGTATACAGTGCCGGGCGATTTCTCCCGGTTTCACAGCCTTGCGTATCACGGTCATCGGCGTGTTACCTTGGACCATGGCAACCGGTACCGTCTGTGTCAACCCTTCCAATTTTTCCACTACCCGATCAATCCTATCCAAAATATGGCCGTTCGCGCCGTTGGCTTCCCGTAGGCGTAAGAGTTTGGCGTTTCCCTTGAGACTATAGAGGTAATTCTTTATTTCGTGTTCTAGGATCGCCGTTTGGGTCCGACTCTGGTCGCGGTCGGTGGGAACCGGCAGTCCCTTTTTGGAGGTGGAGGAGGAGGGCATGCGCCAATGCGCAAAAATAAACAGGCCTAATGCCCCCCATCCGAGATACATCAAGGCAGGCAGCACCGTTTCAAAAGATCCTAACCCCAAGGCCCCGGCCGTCCAAGTGGCCAATGCTCCAAAGCATATATATCCGATTCCAAATTGAATACGCTCATTTTGCATAATACTTTTTCCGTAAACGCAAAAAGAGGGCCAATTCAATTCGAAGTTGAAAACTCATGGAGACTAGCAGAAATACTGGAGAATGGAGGAACAGCAGGAAGGGTGCAGGGCGTCCAAAGGTGTGCGGCTGACCAGTTGGTCAAATGCCGATGGTCAGAACTAGATTTCCGAACGGGAATAAAAAAGATGAGTCTGTTTACCTTGCTGGGACAAAGACGGTTTGGCCCCTTCTTCACCGTCCAATTCTTGGGTGCCTTAAACGATAATTTGTTTAAAAATACCCTCGTCATCCTGTTCGCCTTTGCAGCGGCCAACGAGGCGGAATCCGGACTGCTGACCAATCTAGCGGCCGGTTTGTTCATACTTCCGTTCTTTCTCTTCTCGGGTGTCTCAGGGCAATTGTCCGACAAATACGATAAAGCCCGCATCATGCGCTGGATCAAAGCGGTGGAAATCGGCATCATGCTGCTAGGTTCGCTGGGGTTCATGACCCATCAAACTGTTTTATTGTTTATCACCTTGTTTCTAATGGGCGTCCACTCCGCATGCTTTGGGCCCGCCAAGTACAGCATTTTACCGCAGCATCTTAAAGAGACAGAACTTATGACGGGCAATGCCCTGGTGGAAATGGGAACTTTCTTAGCCATTCTGATTGGAACCCTCGCCGGTGGCTTGCTGGCGGGAAAACAAAATGTCATGGCCATCTCTTCCGGCATTGTCGGAGTTTCCATCATCGGATACTTGGCTTCCCTTAAAATTCCCCCGGCACCTGCTCCTGCGCCCAATCTCAAACTCAATTGGAACCCGCTCACTCAAACGGCAGCGCTTACTCGTATCATTTACAGCAAGCCGGCTCTATTCAATTCCATTCTGGGGATTTCCTGGTTTTGGTATTTTGGCGCAACGCTGCTGGCCCAGTTGCCAAATTTCACTCGACATATCTTGCATGGAAATGAAACCGTTGTCACCCTGCTGCTCGCCCTATTTTCCCTTTCCGTAGGGATTGGCTCCATTCTCTGCGCCAAACTTTCTCGCGGCGAAATCGAACTTGGCCTAGTGCCGATAGGTGCAATAGGTTTGACCTGGTTCTGCGCCGACTTGTCCTTTATCACCTATCCGCCCGCGCACGCAGCATTGATGGGCGTGGGCGAGTTGTTGCACGGACCGTATCTGGGCGCGGCCCTGCGCGTAAGCATCGACCTCAGCATGCTAGGCCTGTTTGGGAGTCTGTTTATCGTGCCCCTCTATGCCTTGATCCAAACCCGCGCGGATACGGAATCCAGATCCCGCGTCATCGCTGCCAATAATATTTTTAACGCCCTGTTCATGGTTGCCTCGGCGCTTATCACCATGGTCCTTTTCAAAGTAGGCTTGAATACCGTTGAAATCCTATTCTTCACCGCAATTTTAAACTGTGTCATCGCCACCTACATCTTTCTGCTCATTCCGGAATTTGTTATGCGCTTTATTGTCTGGGTATTGGCCGGAACGATATATCGTTTGCGTTATAGCGGCAGGGATTCCGTACCACATTCCGGTCCAGCTGTCATCGTTTGCAACCATGTCAGCTTTATCGACTGGTTCGTGATCACCGCGGCCTGCCGTCGTCCCGTACACTTTGTAATGGATCACTCGATATTCAAAAACCCATTGCTCGGATGGTTGTTTCGTCTGAGCAAAGCCATTCCCATCGCATCAGCCAAGGAAAACGCGGTCTTAAAAGAAGCCGCTTTCGTTTCCATTTCCCGCGAACTCGAAAACGGAAATCTGGTTTGCATTTTTCCAGAAGGGAAAATCACCTCGGACGGAGCCCTAAATCCTTTTCGTCCCGGCGTGGAACGCATTCTCATGTCAAACCCAGTGCCGGTTATTCCCATGGCATTACAAGGTCTATGGGGCAGCTTCTTCAGTCGCCAAGGCGGCAGCGCCATGACTCGGATGCCCAAGCCTTCCCGGCGGAACATCAGCCTGTCCATCGGATTGCCCGTGGCATCTACAACTAAAGCGACTGAACTTGAAGCTACCATCCGCAAGATGCTTGCGCTTTCCACTGACCAATCCATCAAGGATCGCCGATGACAAATCTTATCCCAGGCAGTGCCAGACGTCAAACCGATCATGCTGTTGAACCGCTTTTTCCTGATCGATGGTCTCCCCGTGCCATGAGTGGGGCGCATATTGATAAGGAAACGATGCTCACTCTTTGCGAGGCGGCACGCTGGGCTCCATCCTCCAACAATAACCAGCCTTGGCGATTTATCTATGCCTTGCGTTCAAGCCAAGCCTGGCCGAGTTTCCTCGACTTGCTCACAGCCAATAATCAGGTTTGGTGCAAAGCAGCTGGAGCCCTAGTGGTTATTGTTTCCAAACAAACTTTCGACCACAATGCTAAACCGTCTCTCACGCATTCCTTTGATACTGGCGCTGCCTGGATGAGCCTTGCATTGCAAGGGAACATGCTGGGACTGGTCGTGCACGGCATGCAAGGTTTCGATTATGGCAAAGCTGCCATAGCGATAGGGTTACCGGAAGGTTACTCTGTGGAGGCCATGTGCGCCCTTGGCTATCCTACAACCCCTGATGCTTTACCTGAACCTTTGCGTACTCGAGAAGTTCCCAGTGGGCGCAAAGCCTTAAGAGAAATCGTTTTTGAGGGCATGTTCCCCCAGGAATAAAACTTAATTCTCGACCGCAGCTCTAAAACTTCCCAAATTCCTAATCCCCGCCAAACAGAAATCTATCCACAAGAGACCTCTCAGTTTTTAAGCCTTTACTTCAAAATTGGATAACTTTACCCTGATTTATCCACATGTTGACAAGTGCTTTCAACAGGCTGTTGATAGCTTTCCCTCCAATTTCTCCCATATGCTGGGTATTTAATAGTGGAAAGGGCACCCTAAGGCAATGGTAAGATTCGCCAAAGAAAACCCCATGGAAGATGTCATGCAAAGTGCCCTCAAGTCTCAGACCCCCGTTCAATTGGCCAAGACCCTGGAAACAGGCGAGCCCGTATTTTGGACCCATCCGGAAGCAAATCCCAATTCCCGGGTCCATTCAAAAATTCGAATCCAATCAACCTTGCCCTTTCCTCTTTCTGAACTTTTTTCCCTGGTAGAAAACCATAAAAACTATCCGGATAGCTGTCGTCAGCTCGCCGAATTTTTCAAAGTCCAATGTGGCCATTATCCTTTAGAGCGCCTCGTGCTCGAAGCCCTTCAAGCCCGTTTCCCAAGAGTGTGGATGGAACGATTTCTCTTTATTCTGCTGGAAGTGGAAGCATCCGATTGGCAGACCGCGGCTTATGTTTTGCAGTTCCGCCACCTGAAACGCTTGCTCCTTAGAGTCGAACGCCAGAAACCATTGAACGCCGTCGAGACCAACCTCGCTCATGAAATTATCCAATCTCTGGGCCTTTCCAGTTTTACGGATCTTAACCCCTTTTGCCATCATGCTAATGAGATCTTTAAACTTATGCAGGCCGGCCGCATTCCTGTTTCCGGAGACTTGGGCTTGCTGGTTTACCTCATCCACTCGGAATCCATCGCCATTGGCGAGAGGAAGCATTGGCTCGAACTCGATCTTGGCATCGGCGACCTCGATGCCTTGTCTCGCCTGACTCCACTTTTAAAACATCTTGAACAGAGGATGCAAAAAGCCTTCGAGATGGCAAAACGCTTGGGCGCGTATGGTCCCATTTTGGATGCCACTATGGGTATTGAGGAACAACTCGGGCCCTTCTTTTACGCTCACTTCAAACAGTCCATCGAAAAGCTTCCGGAACTCCAAGGATTCAAGGAGACGCTGGAACTGCAAAGGGCAAAGCGGATTCCCACTGCAGATTTGATCGCGCTCACGACTTTAACCAGATGGGTGATGGAAGCCCGTGGCCATACCGGCGGACCATTGGAATGGATCCGTATGGCGCTGGAAAGCTATGACCAAGGACATTTTCGTCTTGATATCGAAGGCCGATATTCCGCGGTGGAATTGCTTTTGGGAGAAGCTAAAACCGAACGGGACGGCAATTTTGTGCTCGGGAACTTCGGTGAAAACCCCTATTCCTCCTGGGTCGCCAGGGATGGTTTGACTCGGCCCTATCGCAGCGCCAATCCAGACCGCATCCCGCCGGACTTGCGCAGCACTATTCTCGCCAATATCCACAATGACACTATTCTGCTCAAGCTGCTTGAACATTCCAAGGTTTATATGTCGCCGGGGCTGATTGAAATGATAGTGGAGGGTAACCGATCGCCATCTGTACACCAGCACATCGCCGCTCGGCGTGAGCTGCATACTGGAGTGATAAATGGCCGGGTCCCGGTTGCTCTACTGCGAAGCCCGGTAGACATTCCTGCCGCGCTACTGCGCAATTTAATCCACCCTCAGCACGTCTCCTTCACGGATATGAAATCGCTTTACCGCGCCAGGGAGGAATTGCGTCGCGAGGTAGTTGCCGAATTGCATCGATTCCTGACGTTGGCGTACGCATCCTGATTGCGTCCTGATTGCGTCCTGAAGAACTCCCCTTTTCGACTACTTAAAATTTTGTGATTCATTTCTCAGGATATGAGTTATTTTAATTCTTGGAGGCAGACAGCATCATTGGCTGCTTCTAAAGGAAGCATATGGGTGCCACCAAACCTTCCCATCTCAAAAGCAAGCGCAGCTCCATAGGGGGCAAGCCCCTTGCTATCGAAAAAGAGATCTACCTGGTTACCTTTGCTGTAAAAGACGAGACGGATGCGCTAGGAAGCATCAAAGGCAAGAGCTTCGTGCCAAATGCCCGCGGTCAAATTGTTCTGGACTGCTGGCAGGATCTCTCGCGGATTCGTCCGGACCTGCATCCGGATGCTGTACGCATTGGTCTGCGACATTTGCAGGGGCTTTTGATTTTAACGTCCACGGAAGAGGATCCACTTTCGCTCAACGAAGCTGTCCGGCTAATAAAAGTCT
>JAYSRH010000445.1:0-2824 GCA_043721115.1 Fibrobacteria bacterium
GCCAAGCGGAATAACGCAAGGCCTTGCCCAAACCCAATCCTTACCTGAAGGTAGTGGATTGGACATTTCTCCCTTCACGGTTTCGAACCCTTTGCTGACGGTGAAGGTCGTGCTCCTGAGGATGCGGCTGGCGTGGTTTGCTGCGGTAAATTCTCGGAATTTGCCTGTATTTTAAGTTTCTGAAAGTCGTTGCAGTCCAAAGTTTCCAAGTGGCCGGCTGTGCCAGGATTTCTTTGGCTCAAGGTTGGACCAGAAACCAGAGTGTAGCAAACGGTGGCTTCTCCACCGATATCCAACGGAATGACTAGGCTCATTAGCCGTAGACGGACCGTGGATTTTTCCGGAAAGAACTCGCAATAATCCATTTTGGACTTGATAAAAGTCCTTCGCAACTTTTCATCAAACAAGATTTTTCCATCCAGTCCATTCGGTAGGGCAATGGGCAGGGTGTTTTCCAGCCGAAGCTCCATGAGGGAGCCTTTTTTAACAATTTTTCCGCCCTTGGGAAGAATCAGGTTTCGATGTTCCGGTATATTTCGATACGCTTTATAGTTTCTGGTCTTCACGCCGCAAAGATTTTTCATTTCGGCACCCACTTGATTGAAATCAATATCCTGGCAGATTTCCGGCATTTCTTCAGGCGCATACACTTTACTGGCTGTCCCTCCAGAGGAACCGGCACAACTTAGCATGACCTCGGAAAGTCCAAGGCCTAGGCAAAGCGCTCCAATTTGTAACCACCTAGCAGTGCGGGTCAGAACATTTTCCTGGTTAAAGGTATTACTTTGGAAATATAGCAAGCGAAAGTCAAGGTATGACCGAGGATCGACATCGAGGATTGAAACGTTGGGAAAGGGCCAAGCAGTTGACGGCTTTGGATGCCGAGCCGAACTTGGTGGGACCTTTAGCCTGGTGTAGAGTGCAATATGGAGATGGAATGGACAAGGATTTTCCCGTTGAAGTGGAAAAAATCCCCGTTTACATTGTCCGGGTGTTTGCCAAAGATTTTGTCTGTGTTAAAGCCTATTCCGGTATCATACCCGATGGGCTGCCGGGGCCGACGTGGCTGGTTCGTGCCGGAATAGATTGGCAGGGTTATTTGCGCCTGATTGTGCGCCACTATGCCACTGGGATGCAGGTGCCCGACTCCTTCAAGGCGCTGAAAAAGATTCGGCCGGAAATCATCCAAAAAATGGAATCCCTACCTGACGAGGCGCTGCCATTGATTTTTTCAAAGCTTCGTGAGGCCGGTGTACTTGCTACTTTACCTCAGCTAGAACGGACAACGTGCCCAAATTCATTAAACTGGGACACACTGCGGGCAAGCTTTCAGGATTTTCAGGAAATACCATCGGTCAAGGATAATCCACTTCCATAATTTCATATTCAACCGGTCCCCTAGGCGTTAACACTTCCACTTTTTCATTTACGGCTCTACCCATTAGCGCCTTTCCCATTGGCGAGTCCATGGAAATTTTGCCTTCTACTGGATCAATTTCGTCCACGCCGACTATTTGCACAATCCATTCTTTTCCATCGGCCCGTTTCAGTTTGATTCGGGCTCCAAAAAGGATGGTTGAGGTCTCACGACGGGTGCCGGAAACCACCGAGGAATGGGTCATTTTATGGTCGAGTTCGCGAAGGCGTTTATCGATTTCTCTAAGGCGTTTTTTACCGTAGATGTATTCCGCGTTTTCCGAGCGGTCGCCTTGAGCGGCGGCTGCCGCAATTTCAAGCAGAAGGTTGGGTCGTTCAACCCGGTAAAGGGCATCCCATTCCTGCTTTAGCTTTTCCATGCCTTCGGGGCTGATAGGTCGAATGGAAGTCATTTTTTGCTGGTGCCCCCTCGCAGAATTGAACTGCGGACACGTGAATTTTCAGTCCACTGCTCTACCATCTGAGCTAAAGGGGCAACAGCGCACCAAATTTAAGCCTAACGCGTCGGCATGTCAACCAGGATGGTCCAAGCTTTTGGGAAGTCGAAAATGAATCAAGGTCCGGTCCAACGTTTCCCTGAATTTCAAATCGAGAACTTTGCCATTAATGAACAAGGTGAGCTTTACCATGCTTTTCAAGTGCCGGGATGGTTTCTGGGAAGAAGACTTGGGTGCAGAGGGTCTTGGATCTTGATAGAAAAGCTCCTCTAGCAAACTCGCCTCCAGGGCACCTCCTCGGATTTTAGAAAGCCGATTCGAAGGCTTTCCAGTATCAAAAAAATCAACCACAATTCGATTTTCCAGGACACGAACATTTCTGGAAGCCGGTCTGCCATGGAAAAGGACTTGCACCATATAGGAAGTAAAGGCGCCTTGATCTTGACGATCCAGCAGAATTTGAACAACCTGGGTAACCGGATCCTCAATTGTTTCCCCTACTTTGGGCAGAAATGTCCGGAAATTTCGTGGCGGCACTCCATTTTCCGCTGAAGGTGGGCTTTTGGGGTTGTTCAAAGGGCCAGAATCGGCAATCGCAGACACGCACAATGCCAGAAAAAACAGGTAGGGGATTTTTTTTCGAATAAATATTTCGGGCACGTTTACAACTTAGTTCAAGACGCTTTAAGTCGCCGGTGACCGCAACACGCCGGTGTCCGATTATATACATTTTTAGGTCTTGAAGAGCTAGGAATCATGGGTCTCGCAGTTCAAAAAATGTTCGATGGTATTGCTGACCGCTATGATTTCCTAAATCATTTTCTCAGCGCAGGCCGTGATCGCGCCTGGCGCAGGCAAGCGATAGCGGGACTTCAGTTTTCTAAATCCACAAAAATTCTAGACCTTTGTGGTGGTACAGGTGATTTTTGGGAGGCCTGGAACACTATGCA
>JAYSRH010000446.1:0-2822 GCA_043721115.1 Fibrobacteria bacterium
GTTCACCGATCGGGGATCCATGGACAGTCGCATCCCATTTTTAATGGCATTCCCGATGCCGCCGAATTTTACTTTGTGCATAGTTTTTATCCCACTCCCATCAGCCGAAACGATGTTCTGGCCGAAACGGAATACGGCGGAGTTCGATTTGCGTCTATACTTGGCCGGAACAATTTAGTCGCATGCCAATTCCATGTGGAAAAAAGCGGTCAATGGGGACTGGCGCTGCTCAAGAACTTTTGCAATTGGAATGGGAAGGCCTGATTCCATGCTGACCAAACGCGTTATCGTGTGCCTGGATGTCCGTAACGGGCAGGTTACTAAGGGCTTCAAGTTCAAGGAGAATGTCGACCTTGGGGATCCGGTGGCAATGGGTCGTCAATATTACATCGATGGTGTCGATGAACTGGTATTCTACGATATCATGGCTTCGGCGGAAAATCGTCCCATCGATATCGCCATGGTTAAAGCCGTGGCTCGCCAAGTCTTTATCCCGTTTTCGGTAGGCGGCGGCATTCGCAATCTGGAAGACATGCGGGAAGTCTTACTGGCAGGGGCCGAAAAGGTGAGCCTCAACTCCTTGGCGGTTCAGAATCCGGACATTATCCGGCAAGGTGCCCGCGCTTTTGGAAATCAATGCATCGTCCTGGGCATGGACGCTAAAAAATCAGAGAGAACCGATTTGCCTTCCGGGTATGAGGTGTATGTTCAAGGTGGCCGCAAAGCCATGGGCCTCGATGCCGTGGCCTGGGCGCGACAGGCGGTCGCTTTGGGTGTGGGGGAGATCTGCGTCAACTCCATCGACGCTGACGGCACAAAAAACGGATATGAATTGAATCTGACCAGACTAATAGCTGAAGCCGTGGATGTCCCCATTATCGCGTCTGGTGGCGCGGGAATTCCGAACCATCTGGTAGACGTATTTACGCAGGGCAAAGCGGATGCGGGACTTGTCGCGTCGATGGTGCATTACGGTACGTATCGCATTGCGGATATCAAAAAGGAACTCGCAGTTGCGGGAATTCCTGTACGTCACGCCTAATCCAAGGGGCGGGGACATCGTGAATTTCCCCTGGTTTTTGACTACCTTTAAGACCGTCATTCAAGGGGCTCTACCATGGACGAGATCAATAATTTAAAGGCCCGGGTAGAACGCCTATGGGGGTATCTTTGACCTCGCTCATAAAGAAGAAGAAGTAGCCCTTCTCGAACGCACCGCTTCGGAACCCGGTTTCTGGTCCGACATAGCCAAAGCCCAAATCGTTCAGAAGAAAATCAAGACCAACCAGTGGTGGCTGGATCAGTGGAAGTCCTTGCAAACCCAGGCTGACGAGCTTGAATTGCTTGCCACCATGGCGGAGGAGGACAAAGACGCCGGCTCGTTGCAGGAAGCCAAAGAATCCGTAGTTGGATTAGAAGTTAAAGTCCGTGAGCTGGAACTCAAAAAAATGCTCTCTGGTGAGGATGATGAAAAACCCGCGATCCTGAGTATCCATCCCGGCGCAGGGGGTACGGAGTCGCAGGATTGGGCTCGCATGCTCCTGCGCATGTACGTCTACTGGTTGCAAAAAAAAGGGTTCAAATACGAGATTCTCGACGAGCAGCCCGGTGATGAAGCCGGCATCAAAAGCGCCACGATTGAAGTGCAAAGCGAATATGCTTTTGGATACCTCCGATCCGAAATAGGTGTGCATCGACTGGTGCGCATATCTCCTTTCGATGCCAACGCTAGGCGGCACACATCCTTCGCAGCAGTGTATTTGTATCCGGAAGTGGAAGAAGTGGAATTCGATCTGGACGAGAAGGATATCAAGGTCGATACATTTAGGGCAGGCGGCGCCGGTGGCCAGCATATCAACAAAACGGATTCCGCCGTGCGCATGACGCATTTGCCGACCGGTATTGTCGTGTCCTGTCAAAACGAGCGCAGCCAGCACAAGAACCGCGCCAGCGCCATCAAAATGCTGCGTTCCAGGGTGTATCAGAAATTCCGCGATGATGAAGAGGCCAAAAAAGAAGCCAAGGCGGCTTCCAAGCTCAAAATCGAATGGGGCAGTCAAATTCGTTCCTATGTCTTGCAGCCGTATCAAATGGTCAAGGACGCACGCACGGATTTCGAAAATACCGATGCCGATAGCGTCTTAAACGGCAATATCGACGGGTTTATCAACGCATATCTTTTAGCCGCCGATGCAGAACGGCAACAAAAGTAAATAGTAGATTTCGGACAGATTTGAAAGCGATGGAATCATGGAAGTAAACGACCAAGTCGAAGCCCGGTTGGACAAGCTAGTGAAACTAAAAGCGATGGGAATCAATCCCTATCCTTATGCCTTTGCCTTCACCCATGACAGTGCTGGATTGCTTGCGGACAAGGACCGGCTGCTGCCTGCCACAGTTGCCACCGCCGATTCCCCTTCAACTGAAACTTCCCCTGCGCCCGCTGCCTCCCCTGCGTCTGAAATCGCTTTTGCGGGCCGGATTGTCCGCTATAACCTGAAAGGCAAATTAGCCTTCATCCATCTCAAAGATGATATGGGACGCCAGCAAGTCATGTTTGGCCGCGATGCCGTGGGTGAATCCAGCTTTGAATTGGTAAAGCTATTGGACATCGGGGATTGGGTCGGCGTGAGGGGCTATATGTTCATCACCCGCACCGGAGAATATACCGTGCATGCCCGGACCGTGGAGCTTTTGTCCAAGGCGGTGCGACCATTGCCGATTCCCAAAGAAAAAATCGAGGATGGCGTTAAGATCATATTCGACGAGTTCAAAGATGTGGAGTCCCGGTATCGTCAACGTTACATCGATCTCACCTTGAA
>JAYSRH010000447.1:0-21067 GCA_043721115.1 Fibrobacteria bacterium
CTTGAGAAAAACCAGAATTTGAGCAGTATGGTATGCTAAAGTTTTCAACATTCTATCCACGCACACTTAGCTACTATGATTTTCTTTGAGGACTTTTAAACTCAAAAGGACCGCAAATCCCTTGTGGACTGGCTGTGACTGAGCTAAAATTACCTTCCAGCCCGAACCCGACAAAATGATCAGTTTAAAAGTTCAACACCAGTACATTGCCTGGGGCTTGTTAGCCACATTGCTTTTATTGCATTGGTTGTGGTGCGAGTTTGTGGCCTATCCTATTTCGTTCGAAAAGAATTTGAAAAAGGGAAAGTCCTGGGTCTATATACCCAAACAATGGAAGGGCGCGTATAAGTTTCAAATCAGGTTGGTGTCACGCATCATCATGCTGGGTCTGGTCGGTACCGGAATATTACTGGTAAACTTGTATACCCCAAAAGCAGGCAATGTCTGGTACATGGCTTACGGAGTGGCCTTGGGGTTTTTGGTGATGCGCCTGGATGCCTTGTGGTTGCGGATTCGCTATCAGCAGCAGGAAGATTCCTATTACTTCCTGCACGATGAACTCCGGGCCAAGCTGGAAAGCGAAGGGAAAACCATGGGTGAAGGCGCATTTAAAAGCTTAGCAGCTTACCAACATCAAAATTTACTGCGTAAAGCCGATGAGCAGGGAATACTCATTAAAACTTTAGGCGCCCAAGCTAAGAATTCCAGGAACCAACGCAAGGTAGTCCGCATCCATGAGCCTGTTGAATCCTAAGGGATTCAGGTTACTACAGCCACCAACCCTTCTGTAAGGCGCTGTTTAACCGAGTCGGCTTTTTTCTTATCATTCCCCGTATGCAGCCTCGACTTAACTCTGGCAAACTTTGGCAATGTCCCTGATTACGCATAACACATCCGATCAGGATGCCGATTTGCGATGGAAAGCTGCCATGGCTGAAAATCGTAGACCGGACCCGACTGACTTTGCAGCATTCATGCTGACTAAGACATCGAGAACGTTCGCGTTAAACATCCAGGTGCTCCCCCAGGGATTGCACAATCAAGTGCAACTTGCCTATTTGTTCTGCCGAATGGCAGATACCCTTGAAGATGATCCGGAATTGGACGTCCTTAAAAAGATTCAACTTATTCAAGCGTTTCGCGGCCTCATTCCACCCGGCCCGGACTTTGAGTCGCGCTGGACCCACTTTTACTCCGCTTTACCGGAAAATTGGGCTCGTTCAGACAAATGGGATCAGCTCTTGGTCGCCCATGGCCATTGCCTCTTTCCCTTGTTAACTGGTTTTTCAACTCTTGCCGTCAAAGCCATTACCGAATGTGTGGAAGAAATGTGTGACGGTATGATTCGCTTTATCGCCAAGCAGGCGAGGACTTCTTCAGACCAGAACGAGACCGTCCTCATTGAAACGATGCAGGATCTGGATGGCTATTGCTATTACGTGGCCGGAACCGTGGGTCAGATGCTGTGTAAATTATTCGCCTTACATTCAAAACTCATCGACACCAAGCGGGCTCAGGCATTAAACTCGCTCTCCGTCTCTTTTGGACTGGGCCTACAGCTGACGAATATCCTTAAAGACATCCATGAAGATGCCCTGCGAAATGTATCCTATATTCCCCTATCCCTTATGGCTCAGGAAGGCCTCTCCTCCGTTAACTTCCTTTCCAAAGAAGGCCGGCAAGCCAAGGCTCGCATTATGGTACATTTGATTCAGAAAGCCAAAAAACACCTTGAAGACGCGCTGGAATACACATGCTTATTGCCCAGACTGGAGCCTCGCCTACGGCTATTCTGCCTTTGGCCGTTGTTCATGGCCGCGGAAACCATTGTTTTGATAGCCCGTGATCTCGATGCGACTAGCGATCGGTCGAATACCAAAATCTCACGCTCACAGGTTAAGCGGATCGTTAGGAAGACCAGTTTGGTCTGTTGGTCAAACGGGTTGACTCGAAAAATGTTGCGCACAACTTTGGAAAGCCTGGATTCCACATTGTTAAAGTATTCCGACCAACTTCCTACCAACGCCGGATTCAAGCCAGGTTTTGCATCCGGAATTTTGGGATTATGACTATGGAACACACTGCGGACACCACTTCCAAAGGCCCTACAAAGGGAAACCTGTTGAGGCTAGCTCTTCTGGCGATAACATTGGTCGCTGATCAAATCACCAAATACCTAGCCAGGTTGCATTTTGGATTGCCTGGCGGTGAACCGGATTATTTCAAAGTCAAACAGGTCTTGGGTGAATGGATCCAAATCAGGCTGGTATTTAATAGTGGAGCGGCCTTCGGCATGAAGCCCCAAAGCATCATCCCTTTTTTAAATCCCACACTATTCTATTCGATTTTTTCGAGCGTCGCTATCGGTGCGCTGATCTATTACTATCGGCATCTGCGCCCGCAAGACCTCTGGCAGAAAGCAGGTTTGACCTTGATACTTTCCGGCGCCTTTGGCAATCTTATCGATCGCTTGCGGTTCCATAAAGTCACTGACTTTATCGATGTGGGTGTTCCTGCTTGGCCTACTCGATGGCCGACATTCAATGTGGCAGACAGTTGCGTATGCATCGGGGTTGGGCTCATTATCTTAGCGCCGATGTTCATTAAAAACCGCGCTCCAAGCGCAGGATCCTGAGGCCTACGGTTTCTTTACTAATCATTGGAAAATCCTGGACTTGCTCGGCCGAGGAAGTGGCTTCCCGGCTGGACCTCTTTTTGGGGAGATGCGCGCCTGATGTTTCCAGAAATCGCATTCAAAAATGGATCGAGCAGGGCTGTTTCGCAATCAACGGAACTACGGCTAGAAAAAAAGATTTCGTAAGTCCCGGGGACACCGTTACCCTTATTCTTGCACCAGAGTTGGAAGTCACCACTCTGGTACCCGAAAACATTCCTTTGCAAATCGTCTTTGAAGACGAACATCTGTTAGTGGTCGACAAATCCAAGGGCATGATTACCCATCCAGGAAACGGCGTGCATTCCGGAACGCTGGCCAACGCGCTGGCCTTCCGCTATCCACGGCTTTCAGATGTGAACGGTCCGTTGCGGCCGGGAATACTCCACCGATTGGATAAGGATACGTCCGGATTATTGGTAGTCGCCAAAAATAATGCCGCGCACTTGAGCCTGGCCAAACAATTGGAAGCCAGAGAAATTCACAGGGTCTACCACGCTTTCGTATGGCGTGAACTTTCCGATGCCCACGGAACAGTCGATCAGCCCATCGCCCGTAATCCGCGAGATCCACTTAAAATGGGCGTGCATTCCGGAGGCAAACGCGCTGTAACCCATTACCGGGTTTTGGGCTTCCATCAATTTGCATCCTACGTGGAACTTACTTTGGACACTGGCAGGACCCACCAGATCCGCGTCCATATGGCCTTCATTAACCACCCTGTTGTCGGTGACCCCACTTATGGAGGCCGTCAATCCCTACTCGGACGCATTCAACCCATTCATCAGCCTTTTGCAATCAAGCTGCTTTCCTTTTTCCAAACGCAAGCTTTGCACGCACACCAATTGTCCTTTTTACATCCGATAACCGGCGAGAGAATGCAATTCGAAAGTCCCTTGCCAAAAGAAATGGTGGAGGCCCGCACCTTTTTGGAGCGTTTCAAACAAGATGAGTAATCACAAAAATATTGACTTCGATAAACTCTTTTTAAAAGGCCACAAATCCTACGACTCTGCCATCGGAGATTGGTGGGAAAAACAGGCCTCTAATCAAGCGCATCGCAAGGCCTATGCCGCAGTAGCCAAATATGTGGGTGAACAGTTGCCTAAGAGTGGGCCTGGATATCCAAAATGGATCGTGGACTATGCCTGTGGCAGCGGTCATTTCCTAGCCAGTTTAGCCAGACGTTTTCCCAAGGCGCGCATTGTGGCCTTGGACGGCTCCCGTAAAATGCTGGAGCAAGCCCGGGTCCGCATGGAAGAGGCCGGTGAAGAAGCCGGCGTGGTGACTGCCACCGAATCCTTTTCACCACTTGGCCCCCGAATACGATTGGTGCAAACCAGTCTACCCAATTTTTCACTGCCCAAGGGTAAAGCCGATGCCGTGGTTTTTGTTTTCCCCAACTTAACCCCGGCCCCGTCCGATCAACCCTACTATGACAAAAACGGATATAAAAAAGTTGGCGATACCAAGGTGGCAAAAATTCTGGCACGCCTCAGGGAAATGGATCCGGAGGACGAAGTCGCTAAAGTGGATCCCGCCGAAATGTATGAAGGTATTATGACCGACCGCGTCATCAGCCGCAATTTACGCCATTTGTTAAAGCCCAAAGGCGTTTGTTTCAAGGTGGACTATGCCAACGCACACCGGCATGAATTGAGCCACCTAACGCAGCTTCGATCTCTATTTGTCGAGGGCGCGTTGGAAGAACCCATTAAGAAACTCAATTGCCAAGTGTTCTTTCGGTACCGATCGAATCGTTTCCACCGGTCACAAGTGATTCTAGATGTGTTCCATCAAACCAGAGACCCATCCGACAAAACAGGCGGATACTTTATCTCGGTCTTTGACGCCAAATAATTCAACGCCCGGTTTTTAACCGACCGGTTTCTAACCGACCGGACCTTGGGCGGCCGGTTCTTGGCCAGCCGGTTCCTCTTCTGTCACTTGCTTAGACTTGCCTCGCCCTTTGAATACGCGTGGCGGAAACTCAAACTGGATTTTTCCGTCTTTGGAAAGCTTTAAGTAGGCATCGAAAAACCGACGGGTCTTGGAAGATTGGAATCCCTTAATCAATTGGGTTTTTTCCCCAGCCAGCATCAGGGCTAGGTTCTCCCGATCGATGGTTTTTCCCAGGATCATCTTGTTTATCTTCAGTCCAAGTTTGACATCTCCATTGATGGCACTTTCCGATGCATAGCCTGTCAGGGTTTCAAAAACCTTGGCCCCGTCAGTGGGCGAAATACCCACAGGCACTTCAACTGCCAAATCCAAAGGGTTTCCGTCCATACCGGAAATGTTATCGTCAAAGACAAATTCAACCTTGCTCTTTTCGTTAATTTTCAATGCTGCCGTAAAAGGCTTGCCCTGTTTGCTGCGAAAGCCCTGCAAGGGCCCAATTTGCCGCCTAGTCAGGAGCTCAATAATTTCCGCCTCGGACATTTGGCGACCACCGAGAACCTTGCGCACCATCAACGTTCCATCCGCAGACTCGAAGCGCGTCAACGTTTCAAACATTTTCTGACCATCCAAAGGACTGACAAACGAGGCCTCTTGGCGCTCCTTATCCTCATCATATCCCTTGATTTTTGACACAATTTTTCGTGCCAAATCCACGGTTTCCTGCATGAACTCAGGCCGAGTATACAATCCACGTTCAATACGGTTCAGTTTAAATTCCCACTCACCGGTTAATTCGGGAGAAACCAATTCTTCAATACCCATGGCGGAAAGGAGTCGCATCAAATCCGCCCCTTTGGCGGTGGGCACAAGTTCCTTGCCCTCGCGAACAATGTATTTGTCGTACAACAAACCTTCGATTATAGCTGCCCTTGTCGCCGGGGTACCCAAGCCACGCGCCTTTAAGGCCTCTGCCAAATCCTCGTCATCCACATACTTTCCTGCGCTTTCCATAAAGGCCAACAAAGTGGATTCATTGAGACGTGGCTGTGGTTTGGTGGCATCTTCTTTTAGAGAAACCTGTTCGGCCAAATAACCAGATCCCAGCGCAAGCGGTGCAAGAATTTCCTCTTCTTTCTTGTCTACTCCGTAAATAGCCTTCCAGCCGGCCTCTTCCATCACCTTGCCTTCCGTGCGGAAATGTTCATTCTCGACCACAGTAATACGAGATGTGTTCAAAAATCTCGCCGGTGGAAAAAAGACCGCCAGAAAGCGCTGAACCACTGCTTGATAAATTTTGCGTTCGGGTTCGGAAAGATCGGTGGGAATCACGTTAGTGGGAATGATGGCATGGTGATCGGAAACCTTGCTCTCATCAAAAATGCGTTTGTCCATTCGCACATAATTCTTTTCCAAAGCTTGCGTAGCAAAGCGGCCGTACTCGCCCTGCTTTAAACTTTGCATCAGCCCCTTGGCCACCTCCAAGTAATCGTTGGGAAGGTAGCGGCTGTCCGTTCTTGGATAAGTCAATGCCTTATGGCGCTCATAAAGCGCCTGCGCCAATCCCAATGTGTTCTTGGCGGAAAATCCGAAGCGAGAATTGGCATCCCTTTGCAAGCTGGTCAAATCATAAAGTGACGATGCACCCTGAGTAGAAGGTTTTTGTGTTTCCGTGGCTACCGCCGGTTTCCCCTGGCACTTTGATTGAATGGCTTGCGCACGGGTGGAATCCCAGATTCGTTCTGGGCGGGCATCCTCTGCCCCTTCTTTCTTTTTGAACTCAGGGTCGAACCAGCGTCCGGAATACTCGGCTTCAGAACCCGCTTTGGAGCCTGACCGGCCAAAATCCGCATTTACCTCCCAAAAATTCTTCGGAATGAATTTCTCTCTATCCCATTCTCGGTTTACAATCATGGAGAGTGTGGGTGTTTGCACACGGCCACACGGAGTCAAAAAGAAGCCGCCCCATTGCGACTTGTAGCCGGTGAGAGCCCGAGACCCGTTGATGCCAATAAGCCAGTCCGCTTCAGAACGACACATGGCTGCCTGCGCCAAGTTTTGCATTTCCCCATCGGTTCGCAAATGTTGGAAGCCCGTCTCAATGGCTGTTTTCGTCATGCTCTGCAGCCAAAGTCTGCGGATGGTTCCTTTGATGGGCTTCGATTCACCGGAATATTGCAGGATATACCGGAATATCAATTCGCCTTCTCGGCCAGCGTCACACGCATTTATAATCTCTTTGACATCCTTACGACGAAGCAACTTCCCTAATGCGGAAAGCTGTGATTTGGTTTTGGGAAGGGGCAGGATGGAAAACTTTTCAGGAATGATTGGCAGATTTTTAAGGCCCCATTCTTTGAATCGTTCGTCCATTTCTTTGGGATTGGCTATTCCGACCAAGTGTCCGATAGCGTATGAAACGACATAACTGGGGCTCTCGTAATAGAATTCGTGCTTTTCGAATTTTTCGGGCAAAGCCTTCACAATATCGCCGGCGACACTGGGTTTTTCGGCTATTATGAGTGTTTTATGGGCTTCAGCGGCCAAAGGGTATCCTAGGTTGGGATTGATTTGGGAAGAATATATATAACAACAAGACGCTTCAAAACGGGCGGAACCCTATGGGCCGCTCCGTTCACTCAAGATAAGGGATTCGGAAAACTCGAAACCCCGATAAGTGCAGCTTAAGTGTTTCCGGGCCGAGAATTGTGTTGGAATTCAAAAAATTGCGCCGGTTTCGGAGCCTTCTATAATTTTATGGAGGTCCGGGCCGATATGTCCCTTAAGCGTATCCCAATAGGACACAAGCACGTCGGTCACCAACTTGGTATTATCCGTTTTCTCACCCTTAATGCGGAAACCCAGCGCTCGAAACATTATCAAATGATCATAGCCGCCATGTACGGCAACATATTCTGATTCGCTAAGGTGAACGGAGTCTTTGATTTGAAACAACGCTTTGATCAAAATTTCTGCATACCGTTCATCCTGGAGCATTCCGAACAGTCGCGCCCACAAAGGCTTAAGCCTAAGCTTTTCAGAGCGTTCATTCACTTCAGTCACCTGTTGTTGCTTTTCATTCCCAACAGGAATTTCTTTTCCAACAATTTCGGCGGCCATAGATAAAAGCCGTTGCGCTTCATCTGTACCCGTACTCATTTTCCAACTGTAAATATGAATTTCCGTTTGCCTGGACTCAAAAGCATCCTGTAGGAAAATCAAAATATCTTGTCCTTCACGCCCAACTCGGCTCACATCATAAATGATGATATGCCCAATGCGCTCGGTCTTTGCTCGATGGATAATTTGTTCCATCCCTAAACGAATTTGCCCAGGAACATAAGCCGCCGAATCAGAAATGATATCCACCACTTCTAGACCATGCATCAGGCAGTATGTTTGTAACTCGGTAGATTGAAGCTCTAAAGAAACTTCAGTGGCCATGTGGCCCCATACTGCGCAGTACACGAGGGCTTTCGAGTTATTGGAAGTAGGCATATATTTGAAAATATAACCATTTTTGACAGCAAAGAGCCATGGAGTCCCAGTCTCATCTGCACAGGACTTACAGGACGCTGAGACGGGCTAATCTGTTCCAAATCAATGAATTTGGTCGATATTTTTGGGGTATTCTAGTTTAGTTCAAGTTGGAGAGATTTGAGAAAGATGCTGTAAAAAGTTTGTGAGGTTTACTTAAACGCAAATTGTTTAAGCGTACTTAGCCTCGCCAATTTTCAAGTTGTTGTAAAACTCCAAAGGGCTTTCGGAAGCAATTAAACTTCGACGTATATCGGCATCGGACATGATTCTAGATATGGCCGAGAGGGCACGTATATGAGGGCCCGTTGTATTTGCCGGCGAAACGATCAGAAAAAGTAAATACACGTTTTCCTTATCGATGGCCTCAAAATTTATGCCTCGTTTTACGGAACAGGCCACAACGCACATCTTATCCAAAAAATCCACCTTGCCATGGGGAACAGCCAAACCGCAACCTATGCCGGTGGACATTTTCGCTTCCCTACCCAGCACAGCTTTCAGCACGCCGTCACGGTTTTCAATCTGATACGATTGACATAACAAATCCACCATATCCGAAATTAGTTCGCGTTTATGGTTTTGCGGGGAATCAATGATGATGCACTTTTCCGAAAAGGATTCCGATAGCTTCATATTTTCATGTCCTTAGACCCGCCGGGTCCCACTTTAAAACTCTGCGCCCAGGGACCAATAATCCCGTTGTGGGTTTTCATGCGAGCCGATGCCTTTGATGGCCCAGGACCGCGTGTACTTCAGTACGAATATTCCCAAATTCATGCGCATACCATACCCCAGCCCCATTCCCATGACATCGAATGGATCGCCCGATGACCATGCGCCACCGTAATCCATAAATACATTACCCATAACATACCTTAAGACCAATGGAATGGGCCATACCACAGAAAACTCACGGATAAAGGGGTATCTGAATTCAACATTGCTGACAAATTTCCGTGTGCCTTTGAATTCATAATAGTCAAATCCACGCAATGGAAAATCGAATTGTGAGAAGTAAAACTCTTCGAGCTTTTTAGGTAGGTTCGCCGAATTCGCATGCGCGTTAAAAGTGAAATCTTCACCGCCTACCCAGAATTGGTGCGGATTTTCATAGTTGCCGATGGCTTCAGAAGCGCCCGCGGAGACTCGGACAGCAAGAGTATACTTTTTAAAGAACTCCCAGTATTTACGGGCATCAGCATCAAGCGTATAAAAGGAAATATGATCTTGAAATACCGGTGGTACGGCCTGGATGGCACCATAAACCCGTTCCCCATTCACGGGACCGACCATTCCCCAGATGGTATTATCATGCACCCATTTCAAAGTTGGAAAAACAGCGTTGATGGTAATGGGATCATAGCTATTATCAGTAACAAATTTGCCACCCTGATTAGACTGCAAACTTCGTGAAGAAAACAAAGTCCTGGCTTCAAACTCAAGCCGTGTATATACCGAAAAAGGGTAACGCGCCATTGCTCCGAAACCAAATTGCCTGTCCAGAAACACGCTGTCTGGCGGAGATATCGAGCCGGAATCCTGCAGCAATCCATTCGAAAGTTGGGCTTGGTGATAGGCACTGATTGTCAAATCCGTTTTCATGGGTAAATAGCTGTATGCGACTGAGCCATTCGTGTTTTCCCAGCTTCCATTGATGCTGAGGGCGAAAGACAATTCCTGATCGCCCATCAAATCGCTCAAGGTAATATAAGCTAGGCCACCGTATCCATACTGGTTGTCAACTCCCAGGGCCGCGTTGGCATTGTCCAGGCTCCATACCGGCTTGTATTTTCGTTTTATAAAGCCTCCATCACCGGCCAGATACGCGGAGCTGTCGGTTAGAAAAACGGAATCCTTTTTCTTCTTCCCTTTTTTCTTGTTCCCGGACGATTCCACACTGTCGCCGGCAGCAGCCTTCTCGGCAACTACCGTACTTTTATTTGTATCGGATGGAACAGTTTTAGCCGTTGAATCCTTAGAGAGCCGGTCCTTACGCGTTGAATCTTTACTGACAACTTTTTTTAAGGAGTCTAGTCTTCCAAGCGAATCCGTGCGGATACTGTCGGCATTGTAGCTGGAGAGGTTCGCCCAATTTAATGGGCGAAAGAAACTTAAGGCGCTGTCTTCTTGAGTTTTGATAAAACGGGTTTTGGGAAGCTCACCAGAAATAACTTTACTCACCGGATCCTTCATCAGAAAAATATCCCAACCTCCTTCTTCAAAAAGGGAAAAAGCCAGCAGTCCACCGCTTCTCGACCACGATGGCGTGAAACATCCGGAAAGCAGGTTGGTTACGGGTCTGACCAAAGACATACCGGCCGAATCCTTGCTCATATAAATGTTGTCGATACCGGACCGATTGGAAATGAACATCAGGGTGGTGTCGGACGGACCGTAGGAGGGCTCCTTTTCATCCCAATTGCCGCCGGCCACTTTGACCAGGCTGTCCCCTTCACTACGAATCTTATAGATATCCTTAAATGGAAGCAACTGATTGTAGTCGTCTAGAGGATGGGGAGAAAGCGGTCGGATCGCAGCATCCGGCCGGTCCGTTTCAAACGCTATCCAGCGTCCAGAAGGAGAAAATACCGGTTTATCATCATGGGCCAAATCATGTGTCAATCGCAATAACGTGCTGGTTTCTAAATCCCAGACATAAATGTCGGTGAGGCCATCTTGCATGCCACTGAAGGCGATTCGTCGGCCATCGCGCGACCAATTTGGCGATAGTATAGCCTGCACTTCAGGAGTGATGGTTCGCTTGACGGTGCCTTTGCGCGCATCGATGATATTGATGACGTCTTTCCCTTGACTTTTGCTGACAATAGCAAGTTGCTTGCTGTCCGGGCTCCAGGTGATTCCCGATTTAAAAGAGTGAAAGCTTTCATGCTTCCCTTCCTTTCCTCCTTGAATGACTGAGCGGGTGACTTTTTCGCTTTTGATATTGAGAATGAATATCGCTTCCCAAGATTCTCTATCGCTGAAAAAGGCAATCTCCTCGCCATTGGGCGATATGGATGGCTGCAAATTGAAAAAGGATAAGTCTTTGCCGTGTTCCGTTAACCGTCTGGCCACACTTTTGCCGTATTTTCGCTGACCGAGTTCCGGCCAATAAATGAATCGCAGTTCGCGCAGCCAGATTTCTCCCGCTTCCTCCAATGATGTCTTGGTCACTTTCTTAAAGGCTTGAGGGAGGTCATGGGAGTCCGTCATACTTTGGATTAATTTTGTGACCGCAGCCTTACCATAGGTTTTTTCCATCCAATGGAAAAAAAGTTGGCCCCCTTTGTAGGCTAAAAACCCTCCGAAGTCTGAAGTGGGCGGTTCGACATAACCAAAGGTGGTCGCATCCACCATGAAAAACTCAGATGACAAATCCCAACCTAGGGAAGCGTACTCCGCCAAGCCTTCGCTCACCCATAACGGAAACTGACCGCCTTGATTGGAAACTTTGGAAGCGGCGCTTTCACCAAACACCATATCGAACATGACAGCGTGGGTCATTTCATGTTTTAAGACATGGTAAAATTCCGTATAGCTGCCTTCAAACGGAAGCACAATCCGGTTTTTGAAAATTTCCGTAAAGCCACCGATGCCCTCATGCAATGGGAGGCGGATGACATTGGTCTGCTCAAACTCCACATGGGAATTGTGTAATATGATGGGAACGCGTCCAGTGAGCCGATGGCCTACTGTTGCAGAAACGCTTTTGTACATCTCCTCGACATGGCTTCCTGCAAAATTCGCGATCAGCTCCGCACCTTGAGGAAAGTAGATGTCAAAATGTTCGGTTCGATAATAGGACCAAACAAATTGATGGAACTGCACTTTGTTTTGGCCGAATTCTTGTCCCCATCCTAGAGACCATCCACAGAGGATCGCCGAGAACAAGAGGCTTTTGAAAGTCCAGGTTCGATCCAAACTAATTCGCAAGGAGCTCCTCATTAAGGCGGCCTTCCACCCAATCCAACAATTCTGAATCCGAGAGGTCTGGCAGCATCGGCACGTCCATCTTGGTAAAAATATTGTGCATTTGACTGACGGAAAATTGGCCCGGAGCCACTGCACCTCCTGAAAGATAACCATAGGTCCATGGGCAACCCAGCAGCGGACTCAATAATCGCATAGCCTGGCCTACGGCACCCATGCTAAGAACTGCGGCGGGCTTTCGACTTTGGGCTATTTCTCGAGTGAAATGCATGAGATTAAGTACTTCGGACCGGGTTCGACAGGTGACGGCCAGCTTTATACCATCGGTTCCGATAGCAAGCATGTCCCGACCCAAACGTGCAAGCGCCTCTTTACTGTAGCTGCCCTCAAAATTGTGGTGGGACACAAGCACTTTGAATTTTTTGTCCGCGATCAAGGAAACCAGCGCTGGGGAAAGCGAACCGATATGCTCCAGCTCCACATCAATCCATTCACTAGGATACTCTGCACCAGCCTGTCCCAGGGCTAACCAAATTTTGTCCCGTTTAGCTGCCTCGGAATCGGGCCACGCGCCACCATCACGTGCTAAACGAATAGTGAAAATAGTCTCCGGGACGGAACCGAACCGCTCCTTGTATTCGTCCCGGAAAGACCGGAATTCTGTCGGAATCCGGGATGCTTCCCAACCGTCGGCGCGGAATTCAACCATAGCGCATTTAGGTAGGGCGCTCCAAGCTTGAGGATCATTCCGATTAGCGGATGTTACAATCCCGATGATTCTGGCTCCTAAACGGTTTTTTGTACTTTCACCCACAATGGCCTTTAAATTAAGAAAAGTATGCCACCCCGACCTTAACCATTTCCACCGCAATCTTGCAATGATTTCGGCTTGGATTTTCCTGTTTTCCGTAGTCTGGTGTGCCTCTCCCGTTCGCGGCGCCCATGCAAATCCTTTAACTATGGCGCCTGGAAGTGAGGACTGCCTTTACGAACCAGCGTATGACAGTTTAATCCTAAGAGCACTGGATCAACTTTATCAGATGG
This sequence comes from Fibrobacteria bacterium, assembly GCA_043721115.1. Lineage (GTDB taxonomy): Bacteria > Fibrobacterota > Fibrobacteria > UBA11236 > UBA11236 > Chersky-265. The sequence continues at coordinate 13,088 of JAYSRH010000447.1, forward strand.
AATATACGGCAGCGGACTCTCTGCTATCCACCCTGCCGGAAATTCCTGCTCGTTCCTATTTTCGTGGAGTGGTTTTGGCAAACCGTTTTAATGACCTTGGCGATACGGCTTCCCTATTTAAGGCGGAGCAGCTCTGGGATTCGATTTCCCAAACCAGCCATTCTGCTCCTGATTCGCATACGAGTTCGGATTTCTACTTGGGACTTGCCAATATGCAGCTCAGCTATGTGGCAAGCGTGACACAGCAGACATTACAAGCCACACGTTTAGGGAGGAAAGCTGTTAATACACTTAAACCTCTGGCCAACAAGGCGGAAGCGGGCGCCTACCTGGCATTGTATGATTACTATAAAGCAACCGTAATCAAAAAGGTCGACTGGTTACCGTTTGTCCATTCGGACCAAAACGGACCTGTACTTCGACTGCAAAACGCAGCGCAGCGTTCGCGCTACCTCAAGGTGTTCTTACAAACCACCTTGCTCTGGCTTTTCTATGATACAGGCCGCTTGGACTCCGGTCTGAACTTAATTGATGCTTTTCTTACCCACTATCCCAAAAATCGACTTTACCGACAAATTAAGGCCGACTTCCTCTTCCGCAAGGGTGATTTAGCCTCCGCTCGAGTCCTACAAGAAGCCTTACAGAGAGAATATGCGGCAATCCGCACGTCCCAGGCGGCTTTGGCTTGTGTACCGACCGGCTACCTGAGTTCCGTCGGTAATTTGGCCAAAATCTACGCAAAACAAAATGAACAAAAATTATTGGCCAGTCAAATGGCATTATGGCATTCAGATACGTTCCATAGTACCCTGTACTGGCTTCCCAGCAGTCTTAAAAAGGAAGTCGCGGCCATTCAGTTTTGACACCTTGTCAGATAGTGAAAAGTCATTTCACGATTTTGCATTTAGGCCCAAGATAAAGGTTTGCAACCTTTTTAGAACCTCCATAATTGGAAAGAAAAATAATCCGGATAATGCTATAATTACCGCGCAACCTATGACAAATTTCACTGTACCTGGAGCGGACTTTTCCTATGTCAACAGAAGTACATAACATCCCGATCAATCCCAATGAAAAAGCCCATATCGATGTGGATTCGGTTACTATCCGATTCGCTGGAGATTCCGGTGATGGCATGCAAATCACGGGCACCCAATTTACCGATGCCTCTGCCCTTTTTGGAAATGATCTGGCCACCATGCCAGATTTTCCCGCGGAAATTCGAGCGCCTGCCGGCACCGTAGCCGGCGTCAGTGCTTTTCAAATCCATTTTTCATCCGAAGAAATCAAAACACCCGGGGACGATCTGAATGTTTTGGTAGCCATGAATGCAGCCGCGCTCAAAGCCAACATCGCGGATTTGGAAGAAGGCGGCATACTTCTGGTGGACGAAGCCGGTTTCACGGAAAAAGATATTGAAAAGGCCGAGTTCAAAACCAATCCCTTGGAAGATGGATCACTAGCCGGTTACCGCGTCATCCGTGCCAATATTACGGAACTGACCATCAACGCCGTAGCCGAAACGGGACTTAAAGGCAAATCCGCTGAGCTATGCAAAAATTTCTTCACACTAGGCATGATGTATTGGCTGTACGACCGTCCGCTCAATCATACTTTGAAGTGGTTGGATGAAAAGTATGGCCCCAAAACCAAATATAAGGATAAGCCACAAATTGCCGAAGCCAATAAAAAGGCCCTGATGTCCGGCTTCTATTTTTCGGACACGGTAGAACTTTTTACTTCGCATTACCGCGTAAAAAAAGCCGCGCTGCCCAAGGGCAAATACCGTAAAATCTCCGGCAACGAGGCAACTGTTTTCGGACTGCTCGCGGCTTCACATAAATCCGGGCGCAATATTTTCTGCGGCAGTTATCCAATAACGCCCGCATCCGATATCCTCCACGGTTTATCCAAATACAAGAATTACGGAGTCATTACTTTCCAAGCGGAAGATGAAATCGCTGCCATTTGCTCCGCCATCGGTTCGGCATATGCCGGTAACCTTGGTGTCACGTCTACATCCGGACCGGGTGTCTGCCTTAAGCTGGAAGCCATGGGACTCGGCGTCATGACTGAATTGCCCCTGGTCATCATCGACGTTCAGCGCGGCGGTCCCTCCACAGGATTGCCCACCAAAACAGAACAAAGCGACTTGCTGATGGTCATGTTCGGCCGCAGCGGCGACAGCCCACTCCCAGTATTAGCTGCCCGTTCGCCCGGTGACTGCTTTGAAATGGCCTATGAGGCAGCCCGTATCGCCATGAAATATATGACTCCCGTCATTCTTTTGACGGATGGGTTCATCGCAAATGGATCGGAACCGTGGATTATTCCGAACCCGGATAAACTGCCTAAAATGGAAGTGAAGCTCGCTCAGGCTGGAGAAGCCTTTATGCCTTATGAGCGGGATCCCATTACTCAGGCCAGAAAGTGGGCCATACCGGGAACTCAAGGTTTAGAGCATCGCATCGGTGGATTGGAAAAAGCCCACAACACCGGAACCATCTCCTATGATCCGGAAAATCACCAGACCATGACCAATGAGCGACACGCCAAAATTGCCAATATCGCCAATGACATTCCTCTGATTGAAATAGCCGGCCACAAAAATGCTAAGACCATCGTTGTCAGCTGGGGTGGCACCTATGGCTCCGTCTCGACGGCCGTAGATGAGTGCAATAAAGGCGGCATGGAACTCGGACACGTGCATCTTCAGCACATGAATCCATTCCCACGTAACCTGGGCGAAATCCTCAGAAATGCCGAACGGATCATTGTACCCGAATTGAATATGGGTCAATTGAAAATGTTGTTGGGAGGCACCTTTGGCGTGCCTATTCAGAGCATCAGCCAAGTTCGTGGCAAGCCCTTTAAAGTTTCCCATCTCACCGCAGAATTTCATCGCATTTTGGAGACTCAGAAATGACAACGACTACGGCCGAACCGCTCTCGCGTAAAGACTTCGCATCACCTTCCGCCATCCGTTGGTGTCCAGGGTGCGGAGACTATTCCATTCTGTCCACCATGCAGGGCATTTTGCCGACTTTGGGTCTTCCCAAGGAAAATTTTGTGTTTGTGTCCGGCATTGGCTGTTCCAGTCGCTTCCCGTACTATATGAACACCTATGGATTTCATACCATCCATGGTCGGGCACCCGCCATCTCCACTGGAGTCAAGCTCAGCAACCCCAATCTCCAAGTATGGGTTATCACAGGAGACGGCGACGCACTTAGCATCGGCGGCAACCATTTTATCCACGCCCTGCGTCGAAACATGGATCTCAAGATTATCCTGTTCAACAATAAAATCTATGGATTAACCAAAGGCCAGTATTCCCCCACCTCCGGCGTTGGGACGGTGAGTCCCTCCACACCCATGGGCTCCCTAGACTTGCCGTTGTCGCCTATCAGCATGGCCATTGGAGCTGAAGCCGGATTTGTGGCCCGGACCTCCGACAATGACGTGAAACATATGGGTGAAGTATTTGCTGCAGCTGCGGCTTATAAAGGAACGGCATTGGTTGAGGTGCTCCAGAACTGCATCATCTTTGCGGATAAAATTCACGAGCCGTACTATGGCCGCCCAACCCGCCCAGATACCCTACTCTATTTAAAGCATGGTCAGCCCATGCGCTATGGCAAAGAATTGGAAAAAGCTCTGGTTCTGGACAAGATGGCCATCAAGACCAAGGTGAACCCCTTAGATTCTGAGGTCCTGGTGCATGATGAAAAGGAATCTACCGGTGCATTGGGTTTTCACCTCTCCCGATTGTCCCATCCCGAGTATCCCGTTCCGGTGGGCGTGTTCCGTAATGTCGATAGGCCTTCCTATGCGGATGCCATGCGCGCTCAGATCGATACGGCAGCCGCCAAAAATCCTCCTAGCTTGGACAAACTATTCAACTCCGGCAGCACGTGGACGGTGGAGTAAGCCAAGCGCAAGGCCTTTCGCTTTCTTGGTCCAATATGTAGGTTTAGTTCCGATTCCTTAGGTTGGAGTTGGAATTTTTGCTGCCTAGGCAAAATTCCGGTTACCGGACGGACCATTTGAACACTCTTATTTCACATAACAACTCGATCAAGCCCAGCCTGTTCCAGTATTTGGAATACAGGCTCTTTTTGACCGATTTTATGAAATGGAAACAGAAAGGCAATAGCAAGTTTTCCAAGCGGGCGTTTTCCCTGAAATATTTTGGGTCGACGGCGCTGCTCTATTCCGTGATGCAAGGCAAGCGGGATTTGGGTCCCAAGTTGCGGGTTCGCTGTGCGGCCGCTCTCTCCCTGGGCGAAAAGGAAAACCAGTATTTTGATGTTCTGGTTCAGCATAACCAAGCCAGGTCCGACCTGGAAAGGAATTTTTTGTTCGGCAAGCTTTCAAAATTTAGAAATTCCAAAGCCTGGGTCGTGCGGGAGAATCAGCACAAATACTACGCTAAATGGTATTACGCTGTCGTTTTCAACTACCTAGGGTTGGATCAAAAAAAAGTTCGCCCTGCAGATATTGCCAAGGAAATCTACCCTCCCATTTCCGCCGACCAGGTGCAGGAAGCCATTGATCTGCTCGCCGATCTCCAAATGATTCGAAAGTCAGATACCGGGTACGCACTCACCAACAATTTGCTGATTTCCGGTGATGCCTTCCAGGGGGAAGTTGCCTTAGGCTATAATCGCCAAATTCATGATCTCAGCTCTAGTATTGTCGAGGATGGTTTTCGAAAATTCAAAGCCTTCAATACCCAAGTGTTGACCGTATCCAATGAAAGCCTTAAAATCATTCGTGAAAAAGTGGCGGCACTCGACGATGAAATCCAAGAAGTTGTCGCCAAGGATAAAAAAACGGATAAAGTCTGCACCCTGGTATTTCAAATCATTCCCAACACCCGTTGAGCGAGGAAAGCAACCTTGAAAACAATCAGTTGGAAATCTGGAAAAAAGTATATCTCCACTTGGGTATTCGGCCTGTTTGTCCTTGGTTGTATGGCTCCGGACACAAGTCTACCAGGGTCCGATTCAAAAACAGATTCAAAAGTTGAAGATCAGGATTTACTTGCTGGTGCCTCTTCAAGAACGACATGGCCACCTGATTTGGCTGGAGATACGACCATACAGGTCAATTGGCAATCCGGAAAAGAATTAAAGTTTTTATTCTCCTTTCTGGACTCCAACTTCCAGGCTGTCAGCTTTAAAATCAGCGGTACTATAACGGTTTTTAATAGCAGTTCCATTCCCGCTTTGGATTCTGTACCGCAGATGACCTTTCCACTACAGGATTTGGATACATGGACTTTTTCTACCTCCAGTCTCACATCATTGATGACACAGGGCCGTGACAGCTTAAATTTCAACGTGCTTATTGTGTCCCCCCAATGGGGCAAATCATTTTTAATGGGATTCAAATACTCGAAATCCAGTGGTCAATTTATTAATCCTGCAACTTCTTTAACTCCGGAAAATTCGAACTTTTTGGATCGAACTGAAAGGTTTTACCAAGGCAAGTGTAATGCGGAAAAAATCGTGACGCAGCCTACAACTCTAAAAAATCCCGCTCTCAGTTTCTATATTCCTGGGTCACCCTATTATTGGCCGGTAAATCTGGATTCCCTCCGGCTCGGGCCCTTACCGCAAGGCCATTATCCCCTACGACTGTTAAGGATAAGCCAATATTCAACCGGGGAGCCGGGCAGTGAAGTGGAGATATACGAAGTAGTAGGACTAGACCAGATGCAACCTAAAGGGTTCGAAGTTGGCAAACAAATTTTGTCCATGCGCACCGAGATAACGCTGTCAATGCGGCGCTACAGATAATAGTGCCTGTTGGTTGAAAAAAAATAAAGGAAGGTTTCGATGATGACTATTTCCAAAGGATTGATTGCCATTGGCGCACTAACGGTAATTGTTTCGGCCTTTCCACCCAGCTTGGACATCGGCACCTTTACCATTGACGACTATGGCGGGAATGGTGGTGGCCTCCCAAATCTCAGCTACCAAATCGCTATGGGTCAAAACTTTTTTGCCAGTGCCAATGTCAATGTACCCCCATTCTCCAGCTTGAATGCGTCCCCAGGCTTGGGTACGACTGGACCGACCTTTGCGTTGGACAAACGGAATACCTCCGTCACTAAGGCCGCGATAACCAGTTCCAGCAAGACGCTGGGAAACCGTGAATATTGCGATTTCGTGTATTATGGTGGTCACGGACTTAACGGACACATGTACTTGGGTTTGGCCTCCAGCTATGGTGCCGTTGGTCCAGAAAATTTATCACTTGGAACGGGCTTTACTCGCTGGTTTATGGCCCATAGTTGCTCAATATTCAAAGCAGTCCCAACGCCAGCCGATGCATGGCAAACTTCCTTTCGTGGCCTAAAAGCAATGCTCAGTTTCAAATCCCTGATTTACGACAATAATCTGAGCGGGGAACTTTACACTGATTTCTGGATGAACTGGACTTTTCGAGAAAAAAACCTTTACAACTCCTTTTTCGATGCCGAGGCCAACTATGGTTACAAGCACATGTACCCTACCAGAGGGCTGGAGCCCGGTTGCCTATCTGCACAAGTATTTCCGGGAAGCCCGGACCATTGCAGCACCAGCTTCAGGAACGTGAGCCACGATTATGCTTTGGCCATCGCCAATAGTGGAAATTACTACTCCCGGATTATTGGAACACCGCAATACTAAAACCAGATTGATTCGCATTTTGGTATAGTCATCCCTTCATTCATTCATGGAGCAAAAAGTGGAAAAGCAAGTTTCGATATGGTCCTTGGCCTGGCTCTTTGTGGGCCATTTGAATGCGGCACCTACTGCCCCGGTAGTGCAATCCCAACCCGGTGAATATGTGACCGCAAAATATTACCAAATTGCGCCGCGTCCCTTAAATCCTGAAAATATCAAATCTCTATTGGCAACCTTTAAACTTCGCCCCATGGGTAAGCCCCAAATATCCGGGGTCAATACCAGTTGGCATGACAAGGTTGGTGCACGCCTGGCATATGAACCTGCAACATCCGAGTTCGCCTTTACCAATGAAATGGTTCCGGCACTCACTCAAAAAGATGTTGTTCCGGATTCGTCAATCCATCTTCAATCGGATATGCTTGTAAAATCCGTCCTGAGAGAAAAAATTGAAAACCTGGTTTTTGCCAATTATGAAATAACCATGGTCCAAAAGCGAGATCCGGAACACAAAGATAGCGTTGGTCCGGCTGTACCGGCCTACTACATAGGTCGCTATCTAAAAAAAGTAGATGGCCGTATTGTGCTGGGAGATGCGATGCAAATTCGTGTGGCCTACGGGGCTGGTGGCGCACTACAGTCCTTTTCTTTCCGGGATCCTGAGTTGGTTGAAACAGGTTCACAGCAGATCCCGTCCAAAGAAATGGTGGCGGATAGCCTTAAAAAATGGGAGAAATCGCGAACTCACACTCGAACCTATACCTATCCTTTCCATCCAGATAATCTCGTCATTCGCTCCATCAAACCCGTGCGTATTTTTGAAAGCTATGTTGTATCCAGAGAAAAATTGGGTTCAGCCAATTCACGGGACGGCGAATATTTGGTTCCAGCCGTGACCGTGCTTGCAGAAGTCACGCTGGCGAAATCCAAAAAAAATCTGCGCACTCCGCCCCCTGAAGAACCGGTTCTCTTGCATTTTCATTTCCCCTGCCGACCCGCTTCCGGGTTGTGCTGGCCTGATGGAAAACAAGATCTGCTGGACCAAGCTCCCGCTTCCAGATAAACTTTCTTCCTTTTCCACCGCCTGAAATCCGCGCTCACAAAATGGAGCGCTTTACATCGGTAGGCCGAAAAGCCTGACCACATTCCTGAATATTTTTTCCGTCTAAGCTTCTGGATCCCCTTTCCAAACCTGGATCCTAAAGGAAATAAGCAATGACGGCAAACGAAGAATTGAAAAATAGTGCGGATTGGCAAGGATTACTTTATAGCATGTACCATCAAAAGGTTTTGGGCATCTGCC
>JAYSRH010000448.1:0-2816 GCA_043721115.1 Fibrobacteria bacterium
GACGTCCTTAATCAAAATATTCGTCGTTCACTTTACGGCGGCGGCGGTTCCGTAAACCTCCTATCGCCCACCTTGGACCTGCCGATTCCAATTCGCCTGGCTGGAGGCATCGATTATAAATCCTCAGGTTTTTTACCGGGTGCTAATCTGGAAGGCGGTCTTTCATGGAGAATCGGTATGGGCATGGGCATGTGAAAATGAATCGGCTCGGGACAGGCCACTATATTTCCTACCTTAAACCTTAAGGCCACATACGAAAAAGTCTATGACTACAAATCCAAATGATGGGGATTCACAAGCATTTCAACGGAATGCCCTTCTGCTTTTTCTATTCGTAATCAGCGCTTCCTTTCTATGGGTCACTCGATTGATGTTGATGCCTGTCCTGTTGGCAGCTATTTTTTCTGGCCTTACCTATCCACTCTATCTCCGCTACTTAAAAATAATTGGAGTTAGGCCTGCTGCTGCCGCCATTCTTACCTTGATAACCTTGGTCCTAATTACAGTACTGCCACTTGCGGTGTTAGGTACCATCGCCTATCATCAAGCTTCCGAATTCCTTTCCAACTTGGATTTGCAAAGCTTGCAAGCCAGTACCCTGGAACTATTGGAAAATTTAAAGGTTCGCTTTCCCTCGCTATTGGGCAATTTAGACACGGGTGATACTGTAAAAAAAGCCGTACTCTACTTTCAAACAGGCCTGCAGCATTTTCTGAAGTACGCCACTTCTTTATCCCTGTCCCTGTTGGAAAAAATCTTGGGCGTATTCGTCACATTATTCGCGATGTTCTATTTCTATATCGGCGGTACAGAACTCTTGAAAAAACTGGTTAAATGGTCTCCGCTCAAGGATGAGTATGATGAGATTCTGATAGCCAACTTTCTTTCCGTTACCAAAGGCACGTTAAAAGCCAGTGTCGTTATCGGGACGATTAACGGCACATTGGCGGGTTTGGTTTTCTGGGCCGTGGGAATGGGATCTCCAGTATTTTTGGGCAGCCTGATTTTCATTGGAACATTCATTCCAGTAATAGGAGGCGGACCTGTTTGGGTGCCAACAGCTATTTTCCTGATGCTACACGGACAATGGGCTGGTGCAATGGCGGTGATAGGCGTATGCGGCATAATTCTTCATGCGCTTCACAGCCTACTATTGCCGGTTTTGATTGGTCAGGATGTGAAAATGCACAACTTGCTAGTACTCATGAGCACCTTGGGTGGGATTTTCGCGTTTGGATTTATCGGAGTTATCATTGGGCCCATACTCGGCGCCCTTTTTCTGAGCATTTGGAAGATTTATGCTCAGGTATTCGAGCGCGAAATCTTGCACAACAAAAATTAAGTCGCCTGCATAACGAAAGCTATACAGGCGAACGAAACCTAGACTTCCATTGCCTGCAGATACCCTCGATATTTGCGCTGCAATTTGTCAAACGTACCACTGCTACGCATACGCCTGAGAGCCTGGTCGCGCAATTGACGGACGCGTTCATGGGAAATATTCAAACCCAAGCCCACTTCGCGCAAAGTCTGGGGTGAATTCTGGTCCATACCGAATAATCCGGTGATGACCTGGGCTTCCCGTTCCGGAAGTTCCGAAAGGATTTCCCGAACGAGTTCCCCGGTAGCTCCTTTTTCGAACTCGTTTTCAGGATTCGCGGCGTGATCGTCGCGAAGAATTTCCTGGAAAGTCGTCTTGGAGTCTGCACCCACAGGGGCGTCAAAGGACATTCCCTTACCGGCGGTTTGCAGAAGCCCACGAACGGTTTCATCGAGGTCTTGTCCATGCCCCTGCTCTTTAAGGGCCTTACGGACTCGCAAACATTGGTTGGCAGGAAGGCGGATCAACGACCCAGTTTCATTGATGGATTTGGTGATGTAGGCCTTCATCCACCACACTGCGTAGGAAATGAACTTAATGCCGCGAGTGGAGTCGAAACTCTCAACTGCGCGAATGAGTCCCATGCAGCCTTCATTGACGAGGTCAGGCAATGGAATTGGGCAGCCTCGATACTGCAACGCAACTTTGAGCACAAAACGCATATTCGCCTTGATCAGTCGCTCTCTCGCGGCATGATCGCCTTTGCGAAAACGCTCGAATAATTTTTGCTCTTCCATGCGAGAGATGGGACTCGTTTTACGAATGTCTTCCATATATCGCTTGAGGGAGACATCGGTTGTCGGATATGCCATGGACCGTTACTTCCTTTCCCAGATTATCACGTTCGCACGCAAAGTTCTTATCGCCGTCCAAACCTGGTGAAAGGCGGATGGAGAGTTCCGGAACTACGCTATCGGGAACGTGCGTCAGCTAAAGCCGACTGTGGTTTATTCTGGAGCAAAATACAAAATACCTTGGTCATAGGCTTATAAAATCTGTCATCCCCTGTCATCTTCTCGAACAAGGTTCCCTTAAACCTCAATTTTTCAAAGTTACCTTTTGGTATGTAATAGGTTTTCCGTACGAGCTGGTCCTCATCTTCCCCCGGTTGGCAGCTATAATATGGATAATTAGGTTGAATTCAAAGACAAACCCCTCACTTTTGGCGAATTGAAGAGCCATGCACCAGTTTTCTTTTTTGCAGGATTTGGCTATTGTCATGATTGTGGCGGGGCTGGTGACCATCTTATGCCATAAATTCAAGCAACCCGTAGTGCTTGGATATATTCTGGCCGGACTTTTAATCGGTCCGCATACCCTGCCCTTCCCACTCATTCAAGATGAGCATGGAATTCAAACTCTCTCTGAGTTAGGCGTAGTCTTTCTCATGTTCAGCTTAGGCTTGGAATTCAGCTTACGGAAATTGCGCCATGTG
>JAYSRH010000449.1:0-7211 GCA_043721115.1 Fibrobacteria bacterium
ATAACGATCCTTTAGAAGTAGTATTCATAGTTTACCAGAAATGGGAAAAATGGAAATTGGGTGATTTCAATGCGCGTGGGAGGATTTTCCTGCCTGTTATAGGAATAGAAAAAAATATTCTTGTGTCCGGTCAAATTGAGAATGGTAAAAGCAAAATTCCATTTGCCTTCCCGTCCCCAGTCGATGGCTTTGGCATCCCACCTAAAATAAGCGGGAACAAACGCTGCATTCCGATTGCCGCGGATTAGATTGAGATTCCCATCAAATTCCGGATTGGGTCCACCCGCCTGCTTGCCCTGATTTTGGTTGAGCAAATGCGCGGGCGTGTAGCCGACGTATTCCGAAAAAGGCAATCCCGTGGCGTATTTGGCCTGCATGGAACTGCGGAGGTATTTCTTCTTTCCGCTTGTGCCCCATAACCCATCCTTGCCTCTCCAATTGATGGCCATGTCCGCCTTAAGGCTATGCGGTTGGTGCCAAGAAGGGAAATAGGAGCTCGGATTGAAATCTTCCCGGATGACGGACGTACCGTTGGAGTAACTGATCCCGCCGAATACCAATCCTTCCGGCCTGCGTAAGGAAACCTCCGCGCCGTAACTGTAGCCTTTCGCTTCCTGGAACAAATCTCCCAGGGTAACATCCGCGTTATAGGTAATAGAGTCCGGTAAGTTGTTTGGAGCAAATATGAGCAAATGATTTAGGGTCTTATAATAGCCCTCCAGAGTGAAGTCCCATTGGCCCAGCACCTTGTCTGCGCCATAGCCGGCGGAAAAGAGCACGGAGGATGTGGGATTTACAGTGCGATAGGTCACTTTCTTGGCAGGGTAATAGAATTCATTCAAGTTTTCCTGATCGGCGAATTGGATGGAGTTGATATACTGCTGATAATAACCCGTGTGAAAGTCCACGCTTTGATTGTGGGGCAGCTTATACTTGATCGAAAATCGCGGTTCGATTCCAGGCTCATCCAAGGTGGAAGAATGCGTTAAACGCAAGCCAATAGTGGCTTCGGCATTTCCCAAAGTCCATTTGTCCTGGAAGAAAAGGCTGTTGAGCCAAAACTCGGTGTAATCGCGCAAGGTAATTTTTCCGATGAGTTGATCATTGCGGAAAATGGTTTCCATTAAATTGAGATCCACACCTACCGTGAGTCGGTGGTTATCAATATTGGAATAGTCTACCGATTGCTTGTAGGCCTTGGTCACAATGCGGTTATAGAATTGAAAAATATTTTCCAGCCCGAACTTTTGACTAAAATGGCTGTAAGACGCCGTGGCCTGAGTAGTGAGGTTTTTCCCCAAGGTTCCAGTATAGTTCAGAGGCAAAATGGTATTGCCCCACTCCACCTTGAAGGGTGTGAAATCCAATAAGTCGCGACCATTATAGCCTGAAAACAGGAAGCCTTTGTCCTTGGCCAAGTCATAACCCATATTTCCCTGTACATCATAGAAGAAATAATTCAGATCCAGATCCGTGAGCCCATTATCACGCAGCAAGCCCAAAACTTGATCGATATACGTTCGCCTGCCCGCTATGAGCCAGCTCACTGGACCCTGCCGTCCTTCAGTGTGTAGCTGACTGGCAAAGGTGCTGACCTTTATGGATGAACCTTTTAGCCAGGTATCCAAAGTATCCTTTCCACCTTTGCGGGATTTGATATCCAATACCGATGACAATCGGTTTCCGTATTCAGCCGGGAATCCGCCTTTGTAAAAGTTGACCTCGTCGATGCCTTCCACTAGGAAAGTAGAGAATAGGCCAAAGAAATGAACTGGTGAGTAGACGACGGCCTTATCGAATAGAATCAGGTTCTGATCGGACCCGCCGCCACGCACATAGATTTTGGTCGAGAAGTCGGAGCTGGAAACCACGCCGGGAAGCCCTTGAATGGATCGGATGACATCAGCTTCAGCCAAGCCAGGCATGCGTTTGATGAGTTTGGCGGAAACGGTCGATTTTCCAAGCGAGCGTTTGGGCGCGCGTTGGGCCCGCACCATGACTTTTTTAAGCTGCACGGTTTGGTCCGTGCGCAAGGCTCCTGAAGCGGAGTCCGAGTCCGCACTGTCGGCGGAAACGGGCGCTGTGGCCGACGCATTGGAATCCGGCAGCTGCGCTAGCACAGCCATACTTTCGCCCAAGCTGGCTGAGAATACGGAATCACTTCCTGCATACCTTAGTTCGTAGCACTTTTCCATCCGACCCGTAGCGGGTAGGCTACTGGAGAGCGTATTTCCGGTAGACGCTGGTGTGCTGAAACAAAGGTTCCAAACGGTATCGGCGGGCAGCGAAATGCGGAAAGGTGTGGAAGGAAAAACAGTTAGCGTGTCGCCGCTTTCCAGAACTTCCAAGCGAACGGGTTTGGAGGGTAGGAAAGCCGTGTCCTGCAAAGTGCCGACTAATTTAAAGCCGGTACTCGCTGCTTTATTGGCAAAGGGCGAGGTCACGGCTAAAAGACCAGCGAGGACCATCCATTTGCAACTCAAAAACATTTTCGAACCTGTTCAGAAAGTGGTTTCATGTGAAAATGCGTCAACACAGCAATCGATTAGGAATTGTGAGTGGTTAATGGCACGCCGATCCCCAACAAAATTTGGGCATACGAATTCCAATAGAGGTTTCTGAATGCGGCTTCATCCATGGGACATTTTTTGGCAAGATAAATGGATACCAGACCATGGCTGTAGGCCCAAATGGTCATGGCCACGGAAAACGGATCGTTTTTGCGAAAGTGACCGGATTCCATGCATTCCTGCACCCGGTCTATCAGAAACTGGAAGGTAGCCATGCCCTTTTGCCGCAATTCTTCCGGCTGGGACTCCGGGCCAATTTGATCCGGGGCCAGAAAAAGAACTTCGTAGTACTTGGATTGTTCCAGGGCAAAATTAAGATAGGCTTCGCCCCCCAAATGAAAACGCTCTTCGGGCGTTTGGCCCGCCAAGGCTGGGAACAGGTAGCTGCCAAAAACCTTGACGGCTTCGGCGATGACACTGTGGACGAGGTCTTCCTTATTGCGGTAGTGGCGATAAAGGGCTGTAGGGCTAACTCCCAGTTTTCCGGCGATAAGCCGCATGGAAAGGCCTTTAAGCCCCTTTTCAAGGTAGACGTCCACGGCGCAAACCAGGATCCGTTCTCGCAAGTCCGACATGTTAACAGTGTAAACAATTAGCGGAAATCTGTCAAAGTCCTGAAAATAACTTATTTATGCAATATCGCTGACCGGTTAAAGGTTGATTCCTGCAGCACGTTTCCAAATCGAAACCAAAAACTGGCGGAAAGTTAGTTTTGAATCCAAAATTGAATCAGTGGAAAATGTGCCTCCACTGGACTCCGCTCCCTCTATTTTTACCAAGGATTCACCCCTTACTGAGTATTTTTCATTTCCTTGCCTCAGTATTACTTTTGTCAGCCTTGGCTCAATGTCTCCTGCACAGGAAAGCTGGTAAGCAACCGTTGACTCTGCCAAGCCATTCTTGTCAATGTCGGAAATGGTCGTTAGTTGGTGTATAAAGTCAACTTCCAAATCCAATCCCTCACAGGAAAGATTGTCACTTATGCTCCATTCCTGTTTCCATGCTCCTCCCTTAAGCAAATATTGAACAGCCTTAAGCGAGATATTATCCATACCAACCTCGCTGGATACGACATTTCTTGTAAGGATAAGCGTATGCTGTCCAATTTTATCTGTGAATGCGTATTTTCCCTGAAGCGTACCGCGCAATTTTGCTTTTACCGATGCAGGCATTAGTGTGGTAGTGTCTACGGAAAATTCATTCGCCCCCGCTGGAAGGATTAACCAGAAAAAAACACTTGCCAAAACGAAACCTTTTTTGCTTTGTGTTGGCGGCGTCATCTTGTGCCATTTCCTGCCTGTTTGTGGGAAAGAATTCCGAAAGTGGTGTTTAAATCCACAATGGATGCAAACGCAAGCTCATGGGAATCATTTATAAAGGCTTGTGCCCGCTTCGGTAGGAAATAGGTGATTTTTTCGTTGAACATCGCGAAATTGATTTGATCGGATTGGTTTCCTCCCAATAATATTGGCCTTCCAGTTTTGTTGTCCTGTGCATACACAAAACAAACGTGGCGGCTTCCAATCAAAGCAATCGCTCCAAAAACTGGTTTCTCAAGAAGGACAAAATTTCGATCCACTAAAAATGAACGGGCCTGATAGGCTGGCAGGGCCATTTCAAAACCAGACTGTTTTAAACAATAATTTACAAATGAAGCGCACCAGGCGTGGGCGGTTCCCGACTGGTCCGCTAAGGCAATACCAACTTCCTTGTGGTAATTAATGGTTTTTGATATCTCTGTTTCCGGGGCACCTTTCCATCTTTTTGCTTCATTCTCCGCAACAATCATCCAAGGCATATTTGCTGGAACGGCAGTTTCGGCAGAAATAATTTCCGAATCCACTTGCTTAGAACTTAATTTAGGCGATGTTCCCGAAACTCCCAGGCAGCACAGTTCGAAAAAATAGAAGGGAGCTTGATAGTTTTCTCCAAATTTATCCAATTCAGCCTGAGTAGGAGAATACTGTTCCTGCTGCGGCGGCTTGCGTTTCCATTGGCAACTCACTTGGCCCGAGGTTAGAATACCTTTGCCAGTAAACACCGGTTGCGGAGCTTGATCTTTTATCCGGCAGTACAACACAAAATCACATTGGGTGCCGTCCGGCGGGCCCTCCACTTTGCCGAGCATTTTAAGAATAGGCTCCTGGGCGATTTCCAGCAAATCCTTGCCGTCACCATCCTGCAGTTTCAACTCCGTGATTTTAATCGGAGGCAGCACTTTGATCCAACCCGCTTTTCCTTTTGCGGCATGGTCGGGCAGTTCCGCCTCGAAGGTCATGGCCCCGGTTTTATTGGGTTTGGATAACACGTAGAATCCCCGGTACAGATTCCCGTAGATTTTTCCCGTCACGGCGTCCACGGCCGCGCCCTCTTTATCCTTAATTGCAATCTTGACTGTTGCACCATCCGCGACAAAGCCGGTGGTGACCTCTATTTGAACTCTGCCACCCTGAGCCACTTGGGATGTGCCCCAACGCGCCTCGACGATTTCGGACTTGAGTTTGATTTGTAAAGGCGAATCTGTTTGACCGTTGAATTTTGGCATGGTTTCCTATTGGATAAGGCGGTGGGCATTAACCAAAATAACCAGGCATTCGCACACATCCAATGGTTTTCCACTATATTTCAAGGGATAGAACTGCTAAATAGCGTTCGCAACCCAGGACATAAATGACCACGGACGAATTGAAGAAGCTGGAAGCCACCCTCTGGCAAACCGCCGACACCCTGCGCGCCAATTCCGATCTCAAATCCTCCGAATATTCCACCCCGGTTTTAGGCCTCATTTTCCTCCGCTTCGCCGACAATAAATACAGTGCCCAAGAAGCCGCCATCAATGCCGAGTTCGAAAAACTGAAAGGCAAGCGCAACGAACGTCCTATCCATGAAATCGCCATCGAAAAGTGCGGCTTCTACTTGCCAAAGGAAGCCCGTTACGAATATCTGCTCAATCTCCCTGAAAAGGATGACATCGCCAAAGCCTTGAAGAAGGCCATGCAGCTCATCGAGCAATACAAGCCGGAATTGAAAGACACGCTCCCTCTAGAGGAATACTTCCGCCTGGTCCGAAAGCCGGAATACAAAATCATCCCCAAACAATTGCTCAAGAACTTCGCGGATATTCCCCGCAACGCCACCGGCGATATGTTCGGACAGATCTACGAATACTTCCTAGGCAAATTTGCTTTGGCCGATGGGCAAGGAGGCGGCGAGTTTTTTACACCTCGTTCTGTGGTGCGCGTGATGGTGGAGATCATCGAACCCCATCAAGGCACCGTTTTCGATCCCGCCTGCGGATCGGGCGGCATGTTCGTCCAGTCCTCGGCCTTCGTAGAAGCGCGCACGTCCGGTTCCAAACAAAAGGCCAAGGACACGAGTCTGTATGTTTATGGCCAAGAAAAAACTTTGGAAACCGTGAAGCTGGCCAAGATGAATATCGCCGTGAACGGTCTACGCGGCGAGGTGAAGCAGGCGAATACCTACTATGAAGATGCTTTCGGTAGCTTTGGAAAATTCGACTATGTGCTGGCTAATCCTCCTTTTAATATGGACGATGTGAACCTGGCCAAGGTGGAGGGTGACCGCCGCTTCAACACCTACGGCATCCCGCGCAATAAAACCAAACTCAAATCCAAAGACGGTTCCGAATCCGTTCCCAATGGCAATTACCTGTGGATCAATTTATTCGCCACCTCGCTCAAGCCCAAAGGCCGCGCCGCCTTGGTCATGGCTAATTCCGCCTCCGACGCCCGCAATAGCGAAGCGGACATCCGCAAGACCTTAATCGAGAAGAACCTGATCTACGCCATGCTCACCTTGCCTTCGAATATGTTCTACACCGTGACCCTACCCGCCACGCTATGGTTTTTCGACAAGGGCAAGCAGGACGACAAAATCCTGTTCATTGACGCACGCAATATCTTCACACAAATCGATCGCGCCCATCGCGAGTTCACGGAAGAGCAAATCCAGAACATTGCCGTGATCAGCCGCCTGCATCGGGGAGACCGGGAAGCCTTTACGGTCTTGGTGCATGGTTATTTCACGGAAGGGTTTACTCGCTTGGCCGAACATCGGCCCAAGCTGGCAGAGGTGGCTGGTAAGGTGAGCGCGTTTCTGAAAACCAACAAGGTGAAGAGCCCGCCGGATATCGCGAAATCGCTAGCCGGGTCGGATGGGCTGGAAAAGGCGTATCAGGCTTATTGTAAGGATGGAGATTTTTCCGAAGTGGTGGCGGCGAATAGGAAGCAGCGCAAGCTATACGGTATCATCCAGCCTTTCTTCACGGCGTTGCATGAGGTGATGAAGGACGTGGATAAGCTGGTGCGCCAGGTGGAGAAGGATTTGGGTGGCAGCAAGGATATCAAGCTGCTGAAGTCGGAATTGGAAGTGCTGCACAAAGAGGCCAAGGAGACGGAGTATTTCTTTGGGCATATCGGGTGGTTGCAAGAACGGTTTCCGGATGCGAAGTATGAGGATGTGACGGGGCTGTGCAAGCTGGCGAGTTTGAAGGATGTGGAGGAGCAGGAGTATTCGCTGAACCGTAACCATCCGGTGGACACCATATTCCAATACACCCGAATTCATGGCATATTTCAACTCGAAGGAAACTGCCATGACAAAAATATTATCGAATCATCC
>JAYSRH010000450.1:0-7208 GCA_043721115.1 Fibrobacteria bacterium
CCGAAGCGCAGGTTCATTGCGCGGAATTATTGATTCCGATGGTGGTTTTTTCTTTTGGTTAACGGACTCATCAGAAACCACCAGGATATCCTTCCTTTACGGAATCCTATCCGCAGACTCCTTAAAGTATTTGATTTCAGGACCCATCCGTTATTTTTCGGAATCGAATACACCAGGAGTCCACATAAGTTCCGGAGGGAGCAGAGTGGCTTGGAATCTTGCGCAAGGCATAGAGGGGAATCAGGACAGTTTGCGGGTGGACCTCAAGCAGGAGTGGCCAAGATAACCAAACCCATCTCTACCACGCCATCGCTACCGGCACGGTCATTTCTCCAGCATCCCAGGCTATCCGCACCGCTGGTTTTACGGGAACCGAGGCCGGATAGTATAGGTCGCTCCCGTTTACCATCGCCTTGACGTAGTATTCAAAGTCATCCGTGATCGTGAGGCAACGCATCGATCAGCGATTCACCAAAGCTATGCCCGCCGTGAACCGGAAAAGACTGCACTCCATTGAAGATTATGGAAGATGTGGATTTGGAATGAGGAACCCCAGGAATGGGCGGATATCTTGGAAAAGGGCTTCGATTTACTTATGCTCCAATGCTCTAGCTGTGGTGTCTGGATCTTTTTCCAAGGAACCCGTCATGAAAATCTCCGCCATCCTGCCGTTGGTCAGTCTCTTCCTATTGGCATTGTCCGCTTCCGCGCAGGCCGCACTCGCCTTCCAGGGAACCGTCCAGAACATTTTCCAGACCCAATGCATGAAGTGCCATGCCACCACCCTTATCAACGGCCGTCTGCTCATGCTGAACGATTCAACCTGGGTGGTAACCAATCGTCAGTATCTTCTGGACCGGATCACACCCCAATCGCCCTTGGGGCCAATCAAGAACATGTCTTCACAGGACATGTTGGCCATCCGTAATTTTCTGACCAGCGCTAGCACCACTGTCGTGTTTAAAGGAATTCAAGCCAGGGACGGCAACGAGGAATTCTCCCTGCGGGCATCGACATCCTCAATGGGCTGGGACCTTCGCTTAAACTTGTCCCAACCTGGGCTGGTGCAACTAGACGCATTCGATGCGGATGGAAAATGCCGGTCCATGTTGAAGACCATGGCGCCGGCCGGGGCCTTCTCGCAGCATGTGCGGAGTTTGGACCGGCCAGGTTGGCAGGCTGTGGAGTTGAAAGTGAATGGCCGGCCCATTTGGGTCAGGCCTTACCCCGGATCGCCCTAAGTTCGTTTAGAATGTTTTCCATAATTTTTTGCCGGATTTTGTGAATTCCCGCATAATAAATGGCGTAGATGAATAGTGCCAAGCTTGGGTGAATCACTTGGTGAAGATTTGGGAAGCGTTATCACCTGATCCATGTGTGGAAACTTTGGTCATGGATGCGGATGTGCTCAATTCCCTATTTAAAGACGACGATTCGGCAATACTATTCGCGGTCTGCACAGTATCTTCTAAATGCCCGGCTCCTTTGGTTTGGCGGGTGACAGCCACATGTTCGCAAGGAGGATGCGATGAGAAAAGACACGCTGACAACCGGTTTTTCCGCAGTCTGTTTTTCTGCGACCTTGACGCTTGGTGGCAGTCTGGCAGTAAGTGGAACTACTATTCGCAACTACTCTCCCGACACTTCGAACTTCCCCAACCCAGAGCGCGGATTCTATAAACAGAGATCCGTAAACGCCTCAGCGTTGACGCAGGCGCGGAACACCGATGCCATCACGCTCGTTCGCACCTATTATCGCCTCGACGATTGGCGTTCTACCTTGTTGCCGCAATCCTTTCTGGATCAGTTGGATGCGGATGCCAAGGTGCTGCGCCAGGCGGGTGCCAAATATATTCCCCGCTTCTCCTACAACTTTCCTACCGGCGATTATGCCAACAGCCCGGATGCCACACTACCCATGCTTTTGCAGCACATTGCCCAGCTTCAACCTTATTGGCGACGGAACGCGGATGTTATTTTCGCTCTGGAAGCGGGATTCGTGGGCGCTTGGGGGGAATGGCACAGTTCCCTAAACCTGCTCCACCTTCCCCCGACCAACGGACAGATAATGCTCGCCCTGCTCGGCGCCATGCCTCTAGATCGCAATGTGTTTTTCCGCTATCCGGGCCTCAAACGATCCATACTCGGAACCACGCCCATCGCCGCTAATGAAGCCTTCACGGGAACTAATCGCAGCCGCGCCGGTGCGCATAACGATTGCTTGGGAGCCTCTCCGGAAGATTGGGGGACCTATCCCACCAACGCCATCCAGGAAAACAAGGATTTTCTACATCAAGACAACCGCTTTGTCGGGCAGGAAGGAGAAACCTGCAACCTAAGCAGCCTCCGATCGGATTGTCCCCAGATGCTTCAGGATTTGGCTTATATGCGTTGGGATGCATTGAACATGGACTATCATCAGGGTGTGCTGGATTCATGGAAGGCGCAGGGCTGTTTTGAAACCGTGCGCAAACGCCTCGGGTACCGGTTCCGGATGATTCGCGGTGAGCTTCCCGATACCGTCGTTGCCGGGGGACCGCTGTCTTTTCGCCTGAATCTGGTCAACGAAGGCTGGGGAAAACTTTTCAATTACCGTCGCGCCAATTTGATCCTGCGTCGCGCCGGTGTCCCCATGCAATCCTTCGTCTTATCCACGGACCCACGGCGCTGGCTTCCCGATGACACCGTCAAATTGGATTTGACCGTAACTCTTCCGGGTGCTTTGGCATCGGGAACCTACGAGCTTCTTCTCAATCTACCGGACACGGCGGGGGCCTTAGCGGGAGATGTGCGCTATGCTGTGCGCTTCGCGAATGCGGGTGTTTGGGAAAGCGGCACTGGGTACAACCTTTTGAACCATTCTGTCCAGGTCATGCCACAAGGTGTTTCCATCCGATCCGGTACCCGGAATAATCGGCATCATCCGCCGCTGGAAGCGTGGGTGGGGCTGCATCCATCCGCTTATTTTTACACGGGGAACGAAGGCGGAAATGCCGTCGATGCCGTGGGACGCAATCGACCTCTTCCTTGACCTCAGTTCATTGAAGCGGAAACAAATTCAAGTTGAAGACTACGCTTTCCCAATTGACCGAACGGTTCATTCGCAGCCATTGGAAAGCCTACACATACTCGGCAATATTACTGGTTATCGTAGACGCACTGCTTGTATGGGTTCCTCGCAGAGTAGGAGCCATCATCGATGGCTTGGCAAAAAAGGAATTAAATGGACAGGAGCTAGCTTCGCAGTTGGCGTGGCTGCTCGTTTTGGGGCTCGCCATTTATCTAGTGCGGGTAGGCTGGCGGAGAATACTATATGCCGCGGCGTATCAATTTGGGGTGGAATTACGCGCTCGATTGTATGACCGACTGAGTCAGCAAGGGCCTCGATTTTTTCAAAGCAAAAGGACCGGGGATCTCATGGCCCTGTCCACGAATGATGTTGATGCCGTGGAATTGGCGGCGGGCGAAGCCATGCTCGGACTTTTTGATGGCAGCGTAACCTTGGTGATGGTGCTGGGAATGATTTCACTGGGTGTGGACTGGCGTTTAACGTCCATTGCGTTGTTGCCCTTTCCAATCATGGGCTTGGCATTTTGGCACATTTCCCGAAAGGTCCACGAAACCGCCACGGAAGAATTGAATCGATTCAGTCGGTTGAATGAGCATGTTCAGGAATCGTTTTCCGGAATACGCACGCTACGCGCCTTGGGATTGGAAAAGAGCAATACCAAACAATTTATCCGCCTGACCAAAAATGCCGCCAAGGCAAATCTAGCGGCTTTGAAATGGGAAGCCGGGTATGATCCCGCGATTAGCTTTACCCTGTCCACGGCAAGCGCGATAACATTAGGGTATGGCGGTTACTTGGTCTGGCACAACCAATTGTCCATTGGAATGTTGACGAGCTTTATCATGTATCTTGGGCAACTCGTTTGGCCCATGTTCGCTGCTGGCTGGGTGCTATCCATGCTGGAAAGAGGCCGCGCAGGCTGGGAAAGGATTCGGGATGTTTTAGAGGAACCGTTGACTATAGAAGATGGTGGTTTGCTTCTGCATCCTCCCAGTGGGGCCATCGCAGCAAAGAGCTTGAATTTTTCTTATTCGTCCCAATCGCCAAAGGTCCTGTCCAATGTCGAATTCATTCTTCCCCCAGGACACACCCTCGGCATTGTCGGTCCCACCGGATCCGGAAAATCAACCTTACTCAAATTGTTGCTGCGTCAATTTTCCCCTGAATCGGGCCAGTTGCACTGGGGGGAAGACCTCATAAGTGATTTCAAATTGTCTGCTTTTAGGGACGGTGTCAGCTGGGTGCCGCAAGAGCCGTTTTTATTTTCCGCTACCCTTTCCGAAAATATTTCCTTGGCTAAACCGGAAGCGACCCGATCAGAAATTGAGCGTGTAGCAACATTGGCATCCATTCATGCTGATATCCTCGGCTTTCCAAACGGATACGAAACCCTGGTGGGAGAGCGCGGTATCACCTTGTCAGGCGGCCAACGCCAACGCATCGCCCTCGCGCGCGCACTGCTTTGTAACAGACCTTTATTATTGCTGGACGATGCTTTATCGGCCGTTGACACGGAAACGGAGGCTAAAATCCTGAATCATTTACGGGACGTACGCAACGAACCCCTTTCTAAAAGTCGCGGCTTCCGCAGTACCATACTCGTTAGCCATCGATTGAGCGCCTTGATCGACGCAGATCAAATTCTGGTTTTAAAAGAGGGACAAATCGTCGAAGCAGGCAACCATGCTTCACTGCTTGCCTTGCGCGGGTGGTATGCGAAACAATGGCGTTACCAACAGTTGGAAGCCAGTATAGATGCAATTTGAACAAAACGGAATTCGGCAGGCTTTGATCCTGCTTTGGAAATCCGCTCAACAGGAAAAAGGGCATCTCCTTCGGGGAACGCTTTGGCTCATGCTTGCTGCCGGAACGGAAATGGCAGGCCCGATTTTAGGAAAAATGTTTATCGACGATCATCTTTCGATTCGAAACCTTGATTGGAATCGCATGGCCTTGATTCTAATTGGCATTCTACTCTCTGGATGGCTCGCGAGTCTGCTTCGATATTTACAACTTGTGCGGTTGTCTGGCTTAGCCATGCGTTCCGTTGGCCGCTTACGCGAACAAGCATATACGCATGTCATGCGCCTACCCATGACATTTTTTGATACATCCATTACGGGGCAATTGGTAAGCCGCGTAACAAATGATACGGAAGCGGTAAAAAGCCTGTACATCCAAGTCTTATTCGTGCTTCTGAACAGCGGCATCATTTTGCTAGCTGCCATGGTCGCCATGACTTGGCTGGATTGGCGTTTAATGCTTTTCGTCGCGTCTATGATTCCGGTTGTCATCGCCATGGTTTGGTTATACCAGTACTTAAGTGCGCCGGCCGTTTCTAAAAGCAGAAAACTCCGGAGCGATATAAATGCCCAGATGGCGGAATCCTTGGGGGGCATGGGAATTTTGCAAGCGCTCAATGCCGTAAAACAATTTAAGGATGTGTTCGGGTCGACAAATCACGCCCATTACTTAGCGCGGGTTCAGGTGCAAAATGCCAATGCCTGGCTGTTAAGGCCTGCGCTGGACTTGCTCAATGTAGTGCTCTTAATTCTCGTCATTTTCAGTTTTAGCAGGCGGCCACTAAACGGAATGGAAGTGGGGCTGTTATACGCCTTTGTGAGTTACATAGGCCATATTATCGATCCCTTAATCCAAATCACCACCCAGTTCGGTCAGTTGCAACAGTCCGTCGTTGCCGCGGCGAGGGTGCATCAACTGTTAGAGGAAAAAGCCACCCGCCCGATTGAAAATGCCGCGGTGGTAGCAAACGGGTCCATTTCCATTCGGAATTTGAAATTTGGGTATGCCCCTGAGAATTTGGTTATCCAAGACTTGTCCTTGGAAATTCCGTCCGGTACCTTTATTGGAATTGCCGGCAAGACCGGAAGCGGCAAGTCCACACTGCTCAATATTCTCCTGCGATTCTATCCCCCTCAATCTGGCCATATTGAATTTGGCGGTGCACGGCTTGAAACTATAAACGAAGCCACCTTCCGCGCCCATGTTGGCCTAGTCCCGCAGGATCCATTTTTGATGGCTGCCACAGTCCGGGAAAATATTTCGATGGGCAGGGATATTTCGAATCAAGAAATCGAAAAGGCGGGGCGAGCCTCCAAAGCCCATAAATTTATTTCCGCTTTGGAAAAGGGGTACGACACTCCTTTGGGTGAAGGGGGCTCCAGACTCTCTACGGGCCAAAAACAACTGATCGCCATTGCTCGAGCTTTGGCGGGCCAACCCAAGATTTTACTTCTCGACGAAGCAACATCCCATATCGACAGCGAAACCTCAAAATCAATCCAGTCCGCGTTACATGAGCTGCATGGGAAAGTAACCATCGTCGCCATCGCCCATCGCTTGTCCACGATCCGCCACGCGGATAATATTGTTATTATCAACCATGGCACCATTGCCGAAACAGGGACACATGAAAACCTGATGCACCATGCAGATGGAATTTACCGGAAACTGTATTTGCTTCAGCAGATGGGAGAGTAGATCAAGTCCGAAAACGTACTTTACAAATAGTCGTCTAAATGGAAAGCTTATTTCAACTCCAGAAAATAGTCCGGCAGTTCCAAGAGTACCGGGATATCCTCGCGAAAGGGATCGAGCAAGCTCGCCGTATACTTTCCGAAGGCGGTGGATTTTCCGCCAAAGTTCAAAGTATGCAACCAATGCTGAACCTGGTAAAAGCCCCCGCCGTGCACGTGCCAACCTTTAGATAAAATTCTGCAACCACTGCTGCTAACGGCTTCGACTTTGCCCCGGCCTTCCATTTGCAAATATTGATAGACGATATTGGCATGATACGGCGTAAGCGAAAGCGGTGAAAGCACCAGATGCAAATCCTGTCCCTTGCTGAGCAGGACAAACTTGCCTTCCGGATCCGACAAAGAAATTTCGGGCAGCTTTTCATAGCATTTGATATGCAATTGATAGGGAGCGACCGAGCTTCCGCTTTTGCTCTCCTTGGTCATTCGGTCTTACGGATCTTGCCGAGCAGGTTTGAAGTTGAAAGCCCGGGAATTTTTTCCACGATATGCAAACGGCCACCGAGCTCGCGGATAAGCGGGGCCTCTATGCAATCCTTTCCATATTCCGATCCGTTTACGTGCACGTGGGGCCGGATTTC
>JAYSRH010000451.1:0-7207 GCA_043721115.1 Fibrobacteria bacterium
CTTCGACCCGGCCGGGCGGGCTGTTTAGGTCTTGGCTTTGTCCCGTTGCCAGGTCTAACAAGGAAAGGCGAAAATCCTCATCGCCCCCGGAATCATGTACGTAGAGAAGATTTTTACGCTTGGGATTTGGATTTGGATAAAAGCCGGCCATGCGTTTGGTGAAGAAGGTCAATTGTTTGCGAACGGCACCCGGGCTCGTGACGCGGTAGAGTTGGGGGTAACGGCCAAGTTCACTTCCAACCAGCATACCCGAGTCCCCGTCCCAACTGCCAAATCGAGTAGTACGCACCTGTGTATAGGCTGGGAGGGTGGCTCGAACTGAATTGGCCGAGTCTGCGATAGGGTGAAGCAGTAGTTTTATTTCATGCGAGGATCGGGCACCGACAGGTGAAATTTCCAGATGAAACGCGGCAGTATCCGGAGTTACCGTGGGCGTACCCTTTGCCGTTGCCAATGTTAGTTCAGCAAGGAGAATATGGGTCAAACAGAATTGCAGGAACAGCCTTCGGCCGGGGAATATTTTTCGCAACCCTACTCGCCTTTGATTCCGTGCTTGGCCAGTTTATTGTGTAGACCTTGCCTGCTCAATCCCAATGCCTTGGCTGCATGCGATATATTCCCACCCGAGGCTTGCATGGCGCGGTGGATCCAGTCGACCTCAAGAGCCATGACGGCAGCATCGAGTGGCAGGTCCTGGGGTATCGTAGCGGGTACCAGAGAATCTGTAGCTGTTGCGAGCGCCGTTTTTTTATCCAATCCTTGAATCCTATCCGGCAGATCTTCGGGGAGGATAACATTGCGGTTACCGATCATGTTCAGAGCGTATTCCAGGGCGTTTTCCAGTTCGCGTACATTGCCCGGAAAGTTGTGGGCGCCAAGCAAGGTCAAACTCTCCGGAGCCAGTGACGGCACAGCCTTGCCGAGCTTGGCGGCTTTCTTGCGTAGAAAGTGTTCAGCCAATACCGGAATATCGTCCCGGCGTTCGCGCAAGGCGGGCGTGCGCACGGGTACTACGGCCAGGCGGTAATACAGGTCCTCGCGGAAACTCTTGTCCTCGACCATGGCTTCCAAATCCCGGTGTGTAGCAGCGATGACCCGAACGTCCACGCGCTTTTCAATGCGGCCGCCCACTTGGGTAATAACGCCTTCCTGTAGAAAACGTAAAACCTTGGCCTGCAGGGAGAGGGTCATATCACCGACTTCATCCAAAAACAAAGTGCCGCCATGGGCGCTTTCGATGATGCCGATGCGCGTTTCCACCGCGTGGGTAAAGGCTCCTTTGACATGGCCGAAAAGTTCGCTTTCCAAAATGGAATCCGGCAAAGCGGCGCAGTTCTGGGCCACGAAGGCTTTATCCTTGCGGGATCCACCGAAATGAAGTGCCCGGGCCACCAGCTCTTTTCCAGTACCCGATTCCCCCGTAACCAGCACGGTACTCTGGGAAGGCAGCAAGGCTTGCAGTTTAGTCTTAAGCCGCTGCATGGGCGCGCTAAGGCCGATTAAATCCTTGAAGGCGGACGTGGACTGGATAGTTTCGGCCTTGAGCTGAATGTTTTCGCGTTCCAATTGTTGGTTTCTAACCTTTAGCTCGGCTTGCAAGCGCTGATTCTCGGAGGATAAATCATGCATTTGCACGGCTTGGCGTATGACCATTTCCAGATGAATCGGTTCCCAGGGCTTGTGCAGAAAGTGGTAGATCTGACCCTTGTTCACGGCCGCCACCACTGATTCAAAATCTGAATAACCCGTGATCAGGATGCGAATGGTATCGGGATACGTTTCCTTGACCCAGGCCAGAAATTCCGAACCGGGTTCGCCGGGCATGCGCTGATCGCTCAACACACAGACGATGCGGTTATCGGCGAATACTTTACGCGCCTCCAACGCATTGGCCGCGCCTAGGCAATGGTATTCGTCCTCTAAGGAACGGATGATGCTGCTCACGATGGCGGGTTCGTCGTCGACGATGAGTATTGTCGGTTTTTTGGTTTCCATAGGCATCAGGGGGTTGGCTCCTTGGACAGAGGCAAAGGCAAAGTGATAAGGAATTCGGCGCCGTGAGCGGGGGCTCGTGCCGGGCGAGCTTCGATTTTACCTTGATGGGCGGTGAGGATCTGATAGCAAATATGCAGCCCTAGACCTATTCCCTGACCCACGGGCTTGGTGGTGAAGAAGGGCTCAAAAAGGCGTGGGAGATTTTCCGCTGTGATTCCCGGCCCGTCATCGGCAATGGAAATCACGGCTTGGCCCTGCTCTATATGGGTGTGGATGCGGAGTGTGCCATTTTCCCCCATGGCCTGACCCGCGTTCACGAACAAGTTCAGGAAGACCTGTTGGATTTGGGTTTCATCAGCTTCGAGTAGGGGAATGGGTGCATAGTCCTTGGTGATCCGGATATTTTTGCTGAAACCGGTTTGCGCCAGGAGCAGGGTTTTGTCCAGCAGTTGGAGGATATCACAAGGCCGTTTGTGTAGGACGTTTCCTGGTCCCGGACCTGGACTTGGAGTGCCGGCGCGCGAAAGGCCTCGAAGGTTTTGTACGATATCACGGATACGTATGGACCCTTCCTGACTTTCTCTCAGCGCTTGATCGATTTTATGCACCATGGCTAAAGACTCGGGGTCCATGGGTCTTTTTTCGAGCGTGTCCAGGTATTTTCTAATCTGAAACAAATTGGCATAAATAAAACCGATGGGATTGTTCAGCTCATGAGCGATACCGGCTACAAGTTGGCCCAGTCCCGCCAATTTTTCACTGTGAATGAGTTGCTGCTGCGTATGCTTGACTTCCTCAATCAAGTTGTTGAGCTCCCGATTCTTTTCGACCAACTCTTTCGTGTACTGTTTGCGTGCGATATTTCCCGCCAAGGCTTTGACCAGAGCGCGTAAGAAAACAAAAATCGCCGTAATCGCCAGAAGGATTAAAAGAATCTTTCGGCGCCAGACGGGATCGCGTAAAGCGTTGTAGACGGCCCGGCTGCCCCGTTCCCAGGCGACGCTGACGGGTCCAGCTTCCCAGACTTCCAACAGCGTGTCGCTTGGGCCGATGTTCCGGAGTATGGTTTTTCCGCTGGGAAAGCGCACGCTTAGCTTCTTGGCATTTTGTGAGTCCGGTAGAAAAACGGTTAGCGGTCCCACGTAGGAACTGAGATACCCGGAACCGCCATGAATTTCAAAGGTTTGGGCTTGTCGCAAGGCTTGTGACTTTGAACTGCCTTGGATAGAATCTGGAGATTCCGCCCAAATCCCAATGCGACTGCCAATGCCGTTGCGGTTACTTTGAACGCCGCGTAGCACAATTTTTAATTGCCGAGAGGCTGGCTTCGGTCCCTCTAAAATCGTGGAGGCGCTGTCTCTGGATATGATGACTCGCTCGTCTCCGGGGGCGGGTGTCAAGTCGCCGAACATGAATCCGGTATTGTAACGAGAGTCTTCATCGTTCATGCCGACGTCAGATAGAGGGCGCGGAAGGAAAGTACTATTGTGATTTTCGTAATAGTAATTATGGGTTCTCGTGGTGAGGAAAATGTCTAGATCTCCATCACCGTCAAAATCTCCGAAAGCGCCGCCATAACTGTCCAGGGTATCTTTAAGGCCCAGCGTCTGCCCCTGTTCCAGGAAATGTATCGGCCTTGGCGTCGGCCGCCAATTGGCGGGTAGGTCCGCCGTCAAAGGAGGATTGGCCTCATTCACGAGCAAAAGATTCGTCCCCTGGCGCACCGTTATTAAAAGATCCGGGTCACCATCTTTGTCGAAATCGCCCGACAATACGGCGTTGCAGCGCATGCCGTCTGGAAGTGCCAATCCTAAGTTCACTTCCTTGAATCGGAAAGGGCTGAATTGTTCGTAAATCCGAAGGGGATGATGCCAACCGGCTACAATCAAGTCCTGGTCCCCGTCCAAATCGAGATCGGACCATAGTGCGCCTTGGGATCCGGAGTCCGCGGGTAGGCCTGCGCTGTCGAGGGGTATCGGCAAGAATTGTAGGCCATGATCGTTCCGATACAGTCGAATCGGACCCTGTTCATTGGTCAGCAAGAGGTCAAGGTAGCCATCCTGGTCCAGGTCCGCCCAAATCCCCATATTAGCATCCACGTTACGCACCAGCCCCGTGCGCCGGGTTACGGAAAGGAATGTGCCGTCTTTGCGATTCTTCAAAAGATCCAAAGCTTCACCCCATCCGCAGATGAGGATATCCACGGCTCCATCATTGTCAAAGTCTACGGCGCTGGCTCCGAGTTCTAAATTGCGTATGCCTTGGGGTGTTAAGTTGCCGCCCACGCCGGCGGAAATACTTTTGTCCCGAAAGGTTCCATCACCATTATTGATAAGCATCCGGTTCAACGTGCGGAAGCCGACCATATATACGTCGAGCAATCCATCCCCGTCGAAGTCGGCTAAAGCCACGCCATAGCTATCGCGGATATCGGGGATGGGCACTTTGGCGGCGGCGGGAAAGACGCAGAGAAAAAGACTCGCGAGAGTCCATGCGCTTAAGTGTCGAATGAAGGGCTGTATAAGAGAAAACATAGCAAAAACCCCTGCTCCGGACGATTCGGGCGCAGGGGTTTGGGTGGGGATGCCGTTATAAAAACAGGTTTTCACCGGCTGACGTAGGAATCCCGATGATGCCGGTGCTTGCCATGAGTTTCATACTTTTCGATCACCGTCACCTTTTTTCCACAGCGACCATGCCGGACGGTTTTGATCACGGTGACTTCGCGGCGCGGTTCTTGATGCACAATGGTGACATCCCGGTGACCCGTTCCGGATCGACCGTATTCCACGCCAACGCGGATTGTGCCTCCGGGGATTTGATGGACAACTTCCACATGTCCGGAAGTCGCGGTGACTTTGACGGGGTGGTGGTTTTCATTTCCGTGGGCGAAGGTGCGCCCAAAGGGAGTGATGAGAGTGGCGAGAAATAGAACCAGGCCAAAGCCAAGGGTGCGGGTTTTTAGCAAGACGGCGGTTGATGTTTTGAAGTGTTGCATTCGGAGTCTCCTTAAAGGGTGATGCAATATCTATTAATCAAATATCGGGCCAAGTGAAAAAGGGGGAAGACGGCGTGGGTGAGGGCTAAAAATCAGTTGAAAGGAGGTAGGGCTGGGATTCGGATGGCAATTTGGTGGACGGACTGCTGGAGTTCGGTCCACGTGCTGGACAGATAATAAACGGGCTTTAAGTTGCTATTAGCCAATTGACTATATTTAGTAATAAGTATAAATTTATAAATATATATGACAGCTTCTAACTCAAAACCAGCTTTTTCAGAGGATTTCGACAATCCGTTTCGGCCTGGCGCGGGACATATGCCCCCGTTCCTGGCGGGACGGGAAACTGCTGTTGCGGATATAGCCCGGCTACTGGATCAAAAAATCATTCTAGAAAACCTGGTGGTGACCGGGCTACGCGGCGTGGGCAAGACGGTTCTGATTGAGCGGATGAAACCGTTGGCCATCGATCAGGGTTGGCTGTGGGTGGGAACTGATTTATCGGAAGCGGCTAGTCTAAGCGAAACCAATATCGCTACCCGATTGCTTGCGGATCTCGCACCTATAGCGTCCCTCTTTACCGTGAAAGGAGAACCCAGTCGCAGCTTGGGTTTTACGGCGAAGAAAACAACCCATTCCGTCCCACTCGATTACGACACTTTGGTCGCAGTCTATGAAAACACCCCGGGACTTAGTGCCGACAAGCTGAAATACGTACTCGAAATGGTATGGTCGGCCGTATCTTTGCACGGAATTCAAGGCGTTGTCTTTGCATATGATGAGGCCCAAATTCTATCCGATCATGCCGCCAAAGAGGAGTATCCGCTTTCCTTATTGCTTGACGTCTTTCAATCCATTCAGCGCAAAGGGATCCCATTCATGCTGTGGCTTTCAGGATTGCCGACACTTTTTCCAAAATTGGTAGAAGCCAGAACTTTTTCCGAACGCATGTTCCGAGTGCTTTTTCTCGATCGACTCGAGGAAAAGTTCACTAACGAAGCCTTTTCCAAACCAATCGCGGTAAAGGGAAGCCCTGTCCGTTTTAATCCTGCCTTAGTGAACCAGCTTATTTCCGAATCGGGTGGCTATCCCTATTTTATCCAATTCCTGGGCCGTGAAGCTTTCGATGTGTTGCGCCAAAGCCCTGGAGCCATGGTGCATAAACAAGCTGTTTTCATGCCCGCCATATTGCGGAAGCTTGACAGTGATTTTTTCTCCGGCCGTTGGTCAAGAGTAACCGATCGCCAAAGGGAATTTCTCATCGTGATTGCCCGACTTCCGAAGTCCGATGTGGAATTTTCCGTACATGAAATAGAACAGGCTTCAAGAAAGTCACTTAAAAAACCTTTCAGCGCCAGCCACATTACCCAGTTACTGGCCACTTTGGCGGAAGCGGGGCTCATTTACAAAAACCGGCATGGTCGCTACTCTTTCGCCGTCCCATTATTGGGCGCCTTTATTCGTCGCCAGATAAAAACCCCGTAGCGATTTTAATAGCGTATGAGAATAAGCGCGGATTATGCCCCCTTTTATAGATATAATATGGATATATTGTGGGTATATTCAATCTGCAATATGGATAAAATACAGGTAGAGTACGGATAATATGCTTGAGAAAAAGTTGGAATTCACCTTTGCGGAAACGCAGAAAATCCTCAAGCGAGTTGCTGAAATAGATCGGTTCAAAGGCAAGTGGGAACAGGCTGCGTCTAACGAAAGCCGCCATTTAACGGAACTCCGGAAAATCGCCACGTTGCAAAGCATCGGTTCCTCTACGCGCATCGAAGGATCCAAGCTTACAGATCCGGAAGTGGATACGTTGCTCAAGAACATCAAGATAATGAAGTTCCGATCGCGCGACGAGGCCGAAGTCGTCGGGTACTACGAAACCTTGGAAACCGTACTGGAAAATTACCAGGACATTCCCCTGGAGGAAAGTCGGATTTTCCAATTGCACGGTATGTTGCTTAGGCATTCCACCAAAGATGAAAGCCATCGGGGACGCTATAAATCCCTTTCGAACAGTGTGACCGCAACCTATCCGGGAGGTGCGCAGCGGGTCATTTTCGAAACCACTCCCCCTCATCTCGTCCGCAAGGAAATGGAAAACTTATTGCAGTGGGCTGGAGGGCATATTAAGCAACGGGAAATCCATCCATTGCTGGTGATTTGCGTTTTCGTATATGAATTTTTATCCATCCATCCCTTTCAGGA
>JAYSRH010000452.1:0-7194 GCA_043721115.1 Fibrobacteria bacterium
TCAGAGGTCACTACAATAAAAAGGGGAATTCCATTAGCGACCGGGGTGGTTGATCCCTTTTTCGGATTGCTTCTCAGTCCGATAATTGCAGGCGCAGCCATGAGTCTGTGTTCCGTCTCTGTTATTGCCAATGTGTTGAGGTTGAAAAGCGTTGGGATATGACCTAATATCCACTTCAATTTCACCGGCTACGGATCGCATTGGAAGGCGGGCCGGACATCGTCCTGGAAAGATTCCGATCGGTTTCATCCGCATCGAGCCACGCATCGTGGCCAAGGCCTTGCTGACCGGCGGAAGCATCGAGCGTTCCGATGTACGCGTCCTGCAAGTCATTTACGGATTCGACCACGGTTCTTGGCCCGTCTACGTGGGTCAGGAAATGGATGTGTATATCGACGCGCCGTCCTCGGGAATGGACAGGAAATAAATGTTTTTCGTCGCCGCAAAAATGCTCACGGGAGACCGCGCCAAGTTCTTCGGGCTGCTTTTCGGGATTTCCTTTACATCGTTCCTGGTCACCTTTGCGGTGTCTTTTTTCAGCGGTTTTTTGACGAGCGGATTCGCATTGATCTCCGAGAATCCTGCTGCGGATATCTGGGTGATGGATCCGTCGGTGACGTCGGTCGAACAAACCACCAACATGACTGCATCTGTTCTCGCACGCGTCCGCAGTGTACCGGGGGTGGGTGTCGCCTGGCCCTTGTACTTGGGGATGGCTGATGTCCACTTTCCGAACGGCAAATCCCAACCTTTTCAAGTCATCGGCCTGGATGACGCCTCTCGGGAAGCTCCCAGGACAAAAGGAAAATTCGATTTGCCCGGACTACGCTCTCCCGATGCGGCCATAGTCGCGTCCGGGGGGACTACCGGAAAGCTGGAAACGCCTTCGGAGAAGCGGGATCAGTGGCCGGCCGAGGGTCCCCATCTGAACGTCCTGACGCGCGAACTAAGGGAAGGCGATGAACTGGAGGTTAACGATCAGCGGATTATCGTCAAGAGTGTAGCGGATGCCTCCCCACGTTTCCCGCCACGACCATTGATGTATACCACGATTTCCAACGCCGATCGGATTCTCCTGCCCGAACGGCGCCGATTGACCTTCGTTCTCGCGTCTGTCGCACCTGGAGCCTCTTCCCACGACGTGGCCACGCTCATTGAATCTCGTACGGGCATGCGGGCGCGCACCGCCGCGGATTTCAAATCGGACACGGTCCATTGGTTTCTGCAAAACTCGGAGGATGTCGGAGACGTAACGGCAATGTTGCTCATGATCTTCACCCAGGCAGGGTTATGTGCTCTGATAGGCGCAGGTCTCGGCCTTGGGATTTGCGGCATTGCCGGTCAATTCGCTGTCTCCTATTTTGAGTTCCCTTTTCGCCTGATGTGGTTTGCTCCTATAATAGGGATTTCCATGGTTGTGGTGATCAGCTTGGTGGCGGCAGCCATCAGCGCATATCCAGTCTTGAAGTTGGACCCCGCTTCCGTTTTCGCGGGCCGATAGAAAGGAAGAATTGATCGCGGAAATGGGCGCCGCCAAAGCCGATTTGAATAAACTGGGCAATCAGACCTTAAATAATGTTCATTGAATTCACAGCAAATCGAAATTGGTACATAAAATGAATCACGATGACTTTAAAGTTCCGCCCGGCAAGAAGATTCGCTTGAAGGACTATGACCCTGGATATACCGCTCACTATAAAAATAAGGACGAAGCTTCCTTAAAATTGAAAAAAGATGTTGAGCAGCTGACAAAATACCAAAACGTATTATATGCCAATAACACCTATGCGCTACTGGTGATGTTTCAGGCGATGGATACCGCCGGAAAAGACGGTACGATACGGCATGTGATGTCGGGTGTCAATCCACAGGGTACACAAGTACATTCCTTCAAAGCGCCTACGGCGCAAGAACTAGACCACGATTTTCTTTGGAGGACTACGAAAGCCTTGCCGGATCGCGGTGGGATCGGAATTTTCAACCGCTCTTATTACGAGGAAGTGTTGATCGTCCGGGTCCATCCCGAGCTTCTGGAATTGCAAAAACTGCCCCCAGTAGCCAAGGGTAAGGAAATCTGGAAGCATCGTTTCGAGGAGATAAATTCCTATGAAAAATATCTTGTCCGGAACGGGATCGTCGTCCTGAAGTTTTTTCTGAACCTCTCGAAAGAGGAACAGAAACGCCGCTTGCTCGCGCGCATCAACACGCCGAGCAAAAATTGGAAGCTTTCCCTTTCCGATGTCAAAGAACGCGCTTATTGGGACGACTATATGAGCGCCTTTGAAGACACTTTCAATCACACAAGCACGGAACATGCGCCGTGGTACATTATCCCCGCCGACAACAAATGGTTCACACGCACGGTTGTTGCGGATGTTATTGTCGAAAAACTGAAATCCTTGAAATTGAGTTATCCGGCCATGAACGGAAAACAGCGCCAAAATCTTAAGGAAGCCAAACACCTTTTGGAAAACGAGTCAAAATCGGGGGCACGGCCCATGAAGAAGAAGGACAAACTATGAAAACAAGCGTAATTGAAGTGCACGATACGCTGAGATGAAACCGGCAGAACCAAATAGAACAAGAGGATGTGGCTGATGTGCTTTTCAGCCACGGCCAGCTTCATCGCGGGCGCGTCATTGTGCGTGCTTGGGGTCGCGACCTTAAAAATCACAACCAAGCGATCCGAGTGGCCTTTCGCTATGATTCCACTTTTATTCGGCGTCCAGCAACTGACGGAAGGCCTTCTATGGATGACATTCAGGCAAGACATGCCACTCGTTCGGCAGGCCACGACCTACCTATACTCGGGTTTTTCCTATCTACTGTGGGCCATGTATGTTCCCTTCGCTACGGGCAGCTTGGAAACTGTTCTCTGGCGTAAGCGGGTAATCTACGCATTTCAAGCCATAGGTGTCTCGCTGAGTCTTTATATGCTTTATTTCATTACAACTCACTCAGTCATTGCCGAAGTTGTGGGAAGACACATCGTCTACGACTCGCCCGATTTCCACAAACTGCCCATGATGGCCCTGTACCTTGTAGCAACGTGTGGCACTTGTTTTTTTTCCAGTCATGCTTTCATTAAATTGTTCGGCCTGCTCGCGTTAATTTCATTCTTCGCGGCTTACCTTGTTAGCGCCCTGGCGCTATTCTCGATTTGGTGTTTTATGGTTGCGATTTTAAGTCTTGTAATTTATTGCCACTTTAGATTCAACCATCCATCAAATAAATTCCTGGCTTTGCCTGCCGGCGCCAAATTGCCGGAAACTTCCGGAGGTTGTTGCTGACTGAATGGAATTCGCCACCCTTTGGTCGTTGCGGGTAAAGAACCAATGAAAGATCGTTGGAAAAATGTTAATTGAAGCTAACCTTCGCATCGATCGGATCACTTCTCTGGAGCATCTGGAGGAAATTCGACAAGAATGGTGGGAGCTGCAGCAATCGGAGAGCCACGGCGCGGTCCATGCCGATATAGATTGGTATCGCATGGCGGTTGAAGCTTCGGAAGAACCGCGCTCGCCGCTTATCCTGGTTTTCCGCAGAGAATCCAAACTGGTCGGAATAATCGCCGGGTTTCGCCATACCCGCGTATTCCAATTGAAACTCGGGTACCTGCGCTTGTGGCGGACCAACCTGCCGGGATTATCCGTCAGCTACCAATGCGTGTTCGCCGAACACGATGCGGTGCTGTTGTCGACTATGGCGGAAACCTTGCTGAAACAGTTCTCGGATACATCCGTTCACTTTATTTATGCCAACGCCCTTCCAATGGAGAATCCGTTTTTCCGGGTACTTAATCGTTTGAAGAGTTGTCACGGCTACCGGCTGACTTATCCGCCCGAGCCGCACATGAGGATCCGTTTGGCACCCACCCTTGAAGAAACCATTGCGCGAAGAGGGGGCCAAGTCCGCTCATCCCTCAAACGCATCCTGAAAAAGGGCGATCCTCTGCGTGGAGGACCAGCAGGACAGGTGCGGCTTTTCAAGGATCCTGATGAAATCGAGACCTATTTTTCCCAAGCGGAAGCGGTGGCCCGCAAGACCTACCAACGCGCCCTAGGGGTGGGTTTTAAGGATTCTCGGTCCCACCGCCAACAGGTCCAATTGGCCGCGCGCAAGGGATGGTTCCATGGGTATGTCCTTTACCATGAGGGCGATCCGATCGCGTTTCAGGAAGATTACGTGTACGGGATGCATTGCTTTAATCCTTACATCGGCTATGATCCCAAGCACCGGTCCATGAATCCAGGCACCCTGCTGATGCTGAGATCCTGGGAAGAATTGATAAAGAATACGCGGGCCGAGGTTTATGATTTTGGCCTCGGCGATGGGGTATATAAAGAACGCTATGCGGATATTTGTGTTTTGGAATCCGAGGTGCTCTTCTTCCGAAGGGAAACACGCTACGGCCTCTTGCGCGCGTTATTGGCCATAAATGTCCGCACGGACCGGGCCATCAGACGATGGCTGGATCGCTTAGGCCTTCGCGATCAAATCAAGTCCTTCTGGCGGCGGAAAAAAGCCGCAAGTCTTAACCCCCGTGATTGATAATGAAGTCTATCTCTATCACACCGCAGAATACCAGGGTTTTTCATGGGTCCACCATCCGCATTCGGAATCGCTAATGCTCCAACAATTGACTTTGGGTTTTTTCTTGAGACATTCCAAAGTGGTAAGTAAGCCACGCAGACAGTGCTGCGTTCGCATGAAACGAATCTGTTTTTCCTTGACGCCAAACCGCATCGCTATACAAAGCACCTGACCAGGAAGCCCGTACTTGGAATCCCGTGGCGATATCTATCTCCGCATACTGGGTAACCAAGTCGCAATTTACTGCCTCACGTTCCCACAGGGAGGGCCCAATGGGTTCAGTAGGGTCTCGACTTCCTGTGCGAACTATGGTGCTATTGGAAAGTGGCTCAATAGTATTTGTGTGAGCTTTCGGATCCAAGTAGCCAATATGATCCCAGCGTAAGCCGATTCGAAATGGACCATTAATGGTGAGGGAGGGTTGAAACGTAACTTTGTAGGCCCGGAATTCCTGAGCTTGTAAATTGAATGTGTCCAATCCACTAGCGCTATTCGCAGCATAACTTACCGCCCATTTCTTGGCTGGCATACGATCTTGCCACCACGCTCCGCCTTCCATGCGAATTTTTTGACCCTGATAGCAACTCCAGTAGACTGTTTGCAGCAGCGAGCTCCCCATCCGGCTAAAACGTGGTTTGTTCATGATGGTATCCATGGTGACGTCCTGCACTGCATCCGGGCTGCTCCAACCCATTTCGACATCGCTCATTCCGTAGGAAACTGTAAGTTGGTTATTCCAATTTCGCATTCGATATCCTGCCTCACCTCCAGCCTGCCAGCCCACCGTTCTTGGCCAGCGGTGATAGGAGGCTGTTGGGCTGTTAATAAGATCTTGATCCGTAGCAAAGGTGCTGTCACTCGGTACTAGTTGAAAACCCGCCAAAAATCCTAGGGAAAAGCTGCTTGCATTCGACCAATGGCCGGTTCCATAGAGGTGATAACGCTCTCGAATGCCATCTAGAAAAGCGTAGGAAAGGGATTGGCTATTCGAGCCGTTGGAATAAATATAGCTGTCTATGGATTGAGTTCGACCCAGGAATTGCCCTCCCGCCCCCAATCGGAATCGCACCCCTCCTCCTGTGGCGAAGGAATGTTTGTAGTTGGCAACTATTCCTGAGAGCCGAAATTTTTCCAAAGGGAATTGGTCAAAAACGGGGCTGTAATCTCCAAAAAGTCGTAGTTTTCCAATGGAAAATGAAAGTCCTTGTACCGATTCGGGACCCCATTTAAACAAGAGCTCGTTGATTTGCGGAGTGTTGGTTACGACCTTCCCGTCCGCCTTAGTAGGTGCATCATTGAAATCGATGGAAACCGTACCCCACACTCTCGGAAAGAAACGGTAATTCAAACGGGTTTCCAGTTGGTTGGGTTGCCACAATGGTATGTATGAAAAATCCTGATACAGAGGCAGTAAATCTTTTTGGTAGGAATAACTTTTGTTAAACGGCTCTTCCCGATATAAACTGAGATCATATGCCAAGGGAATTTTTCCACCCGCACCTAAAGGCTCTCCTTGTCTCCAATCATTTCCTTGAGATCGGGAAATATAACCGAAGACATCCAAGGAAACTTCTAAAGAGTCATTCGCTTCAATAGTGGATACTTTATTGCCACTATCCCGAACTTGTTCTTCATCCGAAGAACCCTCTCCACCGCCATGGGCCATGGGCAGGATTATAGCAGTCAAAATAGCTGTGCCTAAAACTCGCCAGGGTAGGGAAGTGATTGATGGATTCATATGTGCCTCATGCCATTCGTCTGGAATTTTATTCTTTGATTTCGTAGGTCGCCATCATTTCCGAAGCGTGGTGCTCGACATGGCAATGAAGCATCCAATTTCCAACGTTATCCGCTTTCATTTTCAAATCGATGGCAACTGCGGAAGGAAGGTCGAACACATCTTTGTATAGGTTGGTCCGGGCTAATTCCTGAAGCATTTCACCGTGAAAATGGACGGTGTGATTCTGGGTGCCTTCATCGTCCATGGCGACCACGACAAATCTGATATTTTGCCCTTTCTTAAAACTCAGTCCCTTGAGATTGGCATAGGCTATCCCATTGATGGCATGCACTTCCGGGCCACCTCCATGCGCTAAAGAATCCACGATATTTTCCGGCCATTGATCTTCCGGCACATGTTCTCTAGGATGACAGCCGCCATTCCAGGGTATCAGTGGCGACGTACATGTGACTTTCTTCGTAGTATCTGTTTTAGTGGTGTCGATAGGGAAGACCATCGCCAAATAGGATTTAAAGATCAAAACGATTGTGGAATCGAACTTTACGTATTCGGGATGATCGGGCGGTTGGTCCACTATAATGGTCCCGATAAGACCCAGTGCTATCTCTTCCGCGGGGTGAAAGGAGTGGCTATGATAGGGGCCGACCCCGACGGATTTCTCATCCGCTTTCCAATGATAAAGAAATTCATCTCCGGTTTGCACGGAGCCTCCCGCCGTCCCTTGTTCAGGCCAATCCTTGGGCCGATCCCTCCTCCATACGCCTTCATTGGCTTCGTTATACACAAGATTATGGGGATGGATGCTCAGGCGCATCCCTGAGTTCATGCCATTCTTGAAGTGAACCAGAACGGAATCTCCT
>JAYSRH010000453.1:0-2804 GCA_043721115.1 Fibrobacteria bacterium
ATCGGCCATAGTCGTAGTATCAGTAACGGCAAAGGTACTATTTACCGTAGAGACGCCTGCGGTGGCTGAAAATGTAAGGTTATCTCCAGCTTGCATGCCGAGCGGATTGCCGCTGTGATCGGAGATGCCCACCAAAGTGGACGTTGCCGTAGCGTTACGCAAGTACTTCTGGGTATAGAGAATGGAGCCTTTAGCCATGGAATCGGAATCCAGATTTCGAGCGAATTGAATTTCCGATGTGGCTTTGGCAGGTGCTTGATCGTTGAAAGGAACCCGAATGTTGCCAATGATGGCACCAGCCGGGAACTTACCGTCTTTGTCAGCTATTTTTCCTTGTAATACCATTCCGTTGGTGGGCAAAACCATTTGTCCGGTCGAATCAAATTGAAATGCGCCGTTACGTGTGAAGTACGTACCTTGACCATCTGAAACAGCAAAATAGGCTTTACCTTCAACTGATAGGTCTGTGATTAAGCCGGTTGATTCTAGGCTGCCTTGGGTCATACGCGCATCGATGGATCCAATGTTCATGCCAAGGCCCACTTGCATGGGATTGGTTCCACCCCCACCATGTGCACCCCGAGTGGCGCCTTGGAGCAGCTGTGAGAGGGACTCCTCGAATGTTACCCGGGAGGATTTATATCCAACGGTATTAACGTTGGCGATGTTATTACCGATTGTGTCCATTCGAGTCTGATGGTTGCGCAGGCCGGAAATGGCTGAGTATAGTGATCTTAACATGGCTTGATCCTCCGTTTGACATCGTTTATATGCAATTTATTCATGCGTATGGCGGTTATTTAGGCTGAACTTCAGGCACTTCCTCGCCTACGTGCACAACTTGATCCATGGCAATTGACTGGCCCCGCACTTCCAACCGTAACCCGGTTTTGGAATAATTGATACCTGTCACTTTGTCTTCCAAATAGGTGTATCCGCTATCGTGAAGACCGTCTCGAGAGGTGACTTTTAGGTGATATTTTCCGGCTTCAGCTTGGGTGCCGTCAATTTTATTCCCATTCCATTGCACCAATAGCTCCCCCGCTTTGCTGAGAGGCAGGGCATTGACGATATTTTCTTTTTCATCCAGAATACTTAAAACGGAGGTGTTCCCAGCATTGGCATGTACGTTGATGTCGATGGATTTTTTGACATTGGGATCGAAAATAATGTCCTCGGCGGAGACGCGGACGCGTTTGCCGATTAGCGAAGTGGCAGATGCATTGCTGATGGATGCGGAGCTGTCCGCTTGACCGGATACCATGGCCTCCAACTTTTTTGTCAAATCTTCGATGGAAGTATTTATGTTCTGAGTGCCTTCCAAGTTTGAAAATTGCGCCAATTGGGCGACAAATTCGGTGTTTTCGGTAGGGGAAAGCGGGTCCTGAAAGCGCAACTGTGTTACAAGCAATTGGAGAAAATCCTGTTTACCAAGTTTCTTATTGGCTGCATCAAATATTTTGGAATTGCCTTCATTGACCGTGGATGAAGTAAGTTGATCGCCTTTTAAATCTGCGGATATTCTACGCTTGGCGAGAGTGCTGGGGTCCGGTGTTCCATTGACTGTCAATGGACTGGCTGGTGTATTTGAGGCTGCTTTATCGATTGGATTCGTCATACTTACACCTTTTTCTATTAACCGATGTATTCCAAGGTATTATAGCCCCAGCGACGACCCGTATCGGATTCGGGAGCGATTTCCAAAGCTGGAAGCTCGGATCCTTTTGTGGCGGTTTCATCTTTTGTGTGTCTGTGAAAAAAAGCTTCTGAGTTGCTGCCCTCAGGATTGAAGAGAGACGAGTGCTGGTGATCTACGGAAACATCCAATCCCTGCAACGTGATGCCTTGGTTTTCCAAGGTTTCCC
Source organism: Fibrobacteria bacterium (assembly GCA_043721115.1). Classification (GTDB taxonomy): domain Bacteria; phylum Fibrobacterota; class Fibrobacteria; order UBA11236; family UBA11236; genus Chersky-265. Next base: position 1,866 of record JAYSRH010000453.1, read on the forward strand.
TAAGGTTGGCCAAGTTGGCTTCAACTATCTGACGTACGTTTTCATTTTCAACGCCGATGCGGGCTGTCATGATACCGTCTTTAAGTCCAAGTCCAACCCGGATTTTCCCGAGGTTTTCCGGTTCCAATTGAATACTGATTTCCCCGGCATTGCGTAAGGTTATGGCGGTCAGTTTTTTAGAGATCTGTTGTAGAATGCCTTGATCAAAGGCGGCAGCATGCGGCGCCCGGATCTGTTCGGCAGTGGCAGTTCGTTCGGTTCCACGAATGTGGTTCAGATTATTATGGAATACGATTCCGGCCGGCCCATCTTTCGCAACGACCGGCCCGTCGGGTAGAATTGTATTTTGAGTGGATGGTGACTGTTCTTTATTGCGATCAAAGTCTCCACTCTGCCCTTCTTGCTGTCGGTGGCCGCCAGTCTTATCAACCGGTGAAGTGGATACAGAGCCGATGTCTTTGATTGGGTCGTTTTCATCATGGGATACGCGCGTTTGGTTAGGTATTGATTCAGATTCAACCGTCCCACCTGCATTCATGGCCGCAGCTTGCAAAACCCGCAGCCGATCGAGTTCCCCCATAGCCGAAGGATCACTTGATGGCATATCATCCACTTCATGCATTCCCATACCTTGCCAGTTCTGTTGGCTAGAATCTTGGGCAATTCGAGTCGAAATAGTCTGGTCGGTATTTTGGGCTTTTGATGCTTTAGCGATTTCGACTAAGCGGTCCTGAATCAAATCCGCCAGATCTTTGGAAGTGGACTGTTTATTAGTGCCGAGTGGGCCGGCTTTTTCGAAATTGGGATTCTGGTCTCCCCCCATACCCACTAATGGGCCAGAATCTTTTTCGCTTGCGGTTTCCATGGAGTCGATTGCTTCTTGTGCGTCGGGAAGGATCGGCGAATGGGCTTCTTGGTCGGCACCTTCAGCTATTGATG
>JAYSRH010000454.1:0-7177 GCA_043721115.1 Fibrobacteria bacterium
AACTTGATAAGAAGGCATACATTTATCGGCTACTGTAGCCCAGCCGAGTATGAAGCACGGTGGGCCGTATAAACCGTCCGGAATAGCGGTGCCAGTTCAGCCTGAGCCCACATAGATGCGGCGCCGAATGCCCTGCCAGATGATGAAGCCGCCCGGCTTTTTCCTATATTCCTTAAAAACCTACCCTGGAAATATTGCATGGAAAGCCGTTACACCCCGCAGGACATTGAAGAAAAATGGTATCGCACTTGGCGGGAGGCAGGAGCCTTTGAGCCCAAGGGACGCCCCGGCCCCGGCGTGGGCAAGCCGTTCACGATTGTGATTCCCCCGCCCAATGTAACGGGCGCGCTGCATATGGGTCATGCGCTGAATAATACGTTGCAGGATGTGCTGATTCGCTTCAAGCGGCTGCAGGGCTATCGAACCTTGTGGCAGCCAGGCACGGACCACGCCGGGATTGCGACGCAAAGCGTGGTGGAAAAACAATTGGCTAAGGAGGGCGTTAAGCGCCAGGATTTGGGCCGGGAAAAATTTGTCGCGAAAGTTTGGGAATGGAAAAACGAATACGGGGATAGGATAGTCAATCAGTTGATGCGCCTCGGCAGTTCCTGCGATTGGTCGCGGCTGCGCTTTACCATGGACGAAGGGTTATCCAAAGCGGTGCGGGAAGTTTTTGTGCGACTGCATGAGGATGGCCTGATTTATCGTGGGACGCGACTTATCAATTGGTGCCCTAAATTGCAAACAGCCTTGGCCGATGAAGAGGTGGAAAGCAAAGAGGTGAAAGGACATTTCTGGTCCATTCATTATCGGCTGGTGGAAGATGCCACCCAGTTTATTACCGTTTCCACGACGCGCCCGGAAACGCTTTTTGGCGATGTGGCCATTGCAGTAAATGCCGACGACATGCGTTATAAGCATTTGATTGGCAAGCATGTTTTTATTCCCACAACCAATCGCCAGATTCCGATTGTGGCGGATGAACATGCGGATCCGGAAAAAGGTACCGGCGCGGTTAAGATCACTCCTGCGCATGATTTCAACGATTATGAAGTGGGCAAACGCCATAATCTGACACCGGTGATCGTGATGAACCTCGATGCCACCATGAATCATTTGGCGGGTGTGTATCAAGGATTGGATCGCTTCGAGGCGCGCAAGCGTTTGGTTGCGGACCTTGCCGCGTTGGGCCAACTAGGCGCGGTGGAAGACAGGCTTATTGCCTTGCCGCTTTGCTATCGCTCCGGCGATGTAGTGGAACCGTATTTGCTCGATCAATGGTTCGTGAATATGAAGCCCTTGGCCGAGCCGGCACTTGCGGTGGTTGAAAAAGGCGAAACCCGTTTTGTGCCGGAGCGGTATACCAAGACCTACCGGGCTTGGTTGGAGCCCTTTAAAGATTGGTGCATATCGCGGCAACTCTGGTGGGGACATCAAATTCCAGCCTGGTACGTGATTTCCGAAACGGATGGCAAACGCCGCCAGGACACGCCCATAGTGGTGGCCCGCACGGTAGCGGAAGCCCAGGCGCAGGCGATGCAGAAGTATGGTGACAAGGCTGTGTTGGTACAGGAAGAAGATGTGCTCGACACCTGGTTCTCCAGTGCGCTGTGGCCCTTCAGTACTTTGGGATGGCCGGACAAAACGCCGGAACTGGAAACCCATTATCCCACCGATGTGCTGATTACGGATCGCGGCATTATTTATTTCTGGGTAGCGCGCATGATTTTTTCAGGCCTGAAATTTTTAGGCAAAACACCGTTCCATACCGTGTACATACACGGCACCATTCTGGATGAAAAAGGCCAGCGTATGTCCAAGTCCAAGGGCAACGGCATTGACCCTATCGAGATGATCGGCAAGTACGGCGCCGATGCCGTGCGCTTTGCACTTATGACCTTGACCACGGAAGGCCAAGACATCAAGCTCTCGCCGGTCAAATTTGAATCCGGGCGCAACTTCGCCAACAAGCTTTGGAATGCCGTGCGCTTTGTGCATCCTCACCTGGCGCAAAATAGGGAAGCCCTTCAACACTCCGAACTGCATCTGGATGGCCTCCATCTGGCCGATCGGTGGATATTGGGAAGACTGGATGAAACCATTCGCGTTGTTACGGAAAATCTGGAGCCAGCCACTTTGCGTTTTTCGGAAGCCGCACAGGCTATCTATCGTTTTACCTGGGATGATTTCTGTTCCAACTATTTGGAGATTCGCAAAAAGGTTATCACTGCAGATACGACTTCGGATTCGGCGTCGGGGGCGGGGTCAAAGGAAGGCAAGGCTCAAAAGCGCCAGGCGGTTTCCGTATTTACCACTGTGTTGGAAAAGCTGATCGTTATTTTGCATCCCTTTATGCCGTTTATCACGGAAGAAATACGCTCCCATCTCGGCACCACCGATTTGCTTATCACCTCCAAGTGGCCGACAGCGGGTGTTGGCGGGGATCCGGAAGCGGAGCAGACGATGGCTTTGCTGCTTAAAATTGTCGATGAGGTGCGTTCCATTCGCGGTGAATATTCCCTGCCGCCAACGCATGCCATGGAACTGCGCATCAGTTGTGAAACGGCCGCAATTCAATCCATGGTATACACGCATCAAGATGTCATTTCCAGTTTGGAGAAAATATCCTCACTAAGCGTGGAGCTGAAATCCATCAAACCGGCTTTCTCCGCTTCCGGCATGTTTCCCGGTGGGCGCATATTCATGCCCTTGGAAGGTATTTTGGACCCGGCCGCAGAAAAAGCACGGCTGACCAAAGAACTGGGCAAGGCAGAGGGATTTGCCGCTTCGCAGGAGAAAAAACTGGCCAATGAAAGTTTTGTGAAGAGTGCACCAGTGGAAGTGGTGGAGGTCGAAAGAGAGAAACTTCGATCACAGAAGGATAAGATTGAAAAACTGAAAGCAGCCTTGACGGACCTGGGTTGAGCCCGTTGCAATTCTCTAGCGTGTGCGCAGCAAGTACACACCGGTGCGTAAATCCTGGCGAGGCTGAATCAGCAGCGTGGACCCAAAAATCCGCACCGTAACGGGGATGCGACTGCCGGTAATTTCAAACAACTCAAATTCGGGAACCGGATTAAGAAAATCCCAGGGCAGAAATAGGGGGTCCATTCCGCCCGGATGGTAAATACGGAAACTTTCTGTTTGCGGTATCCGCGCCCGAGCGCCAATGTCAATGCTTTCCAAGGCAGCCCAGGCGTCTACCACTCCATACCCCATGGCTGAATCCGGATGCAGGAACCGGTCGGCGGTAGTGATCATGGCTTGACGAATGCTTTCGGCGCTGAGTTCCGGGTGCACCTGCCGCAAGAGCCCGGCAATGCCCGCCACCACTGGAGCGGCAAAACTGGTGCCGCCGAAAAGATTCACCGCGCCTGCGTTATCCCCGCTATTTCCCACCGCCACCGCGCATCCACTGAACAATCCTAAGGAAGCTACGTCCGGCTTGACCCGCCCATCGGCGCTTGGACCCGTACAGGAGTAACCGCAATGTTCCCGGTGCAAATCTGCAATGCCAACGGCCAGAATGCTGTCCGCATCGGCGGGGGCGGACAACGTGGGCGTGGTGGGAAAATGATCGGGACTGGGAATATTGCCTACCGATACGGAAACCACAACATTACGGCGGGCCGCGCCTGTGGCTGCCAGGGAAGACGGGCGCGTTTTTCCATCCAAAGCCGAATAGGGCAGATCGGCATTGCCATCGTCATACTCATAGCGATAGCCCAGACTAATATTGATAACCTGCGCGCCGGAATCCACCGCTCGCTCAATGGCAGCGGCAACATAATCTTCCTCTACGAATCCTTCATGCGCATTTTCTTCGGATCGGTAGAGGAGAAATTCCGCATCCGGAGCCACGCCCACCAAAGTTCCAGGCAGGTTTCCACCAATCAGGGAAAGGCATTCCGCCCCATGGCTTTCCGGAGACAAATCCTGATAAACGGCCACGGGCTGTTTGGAGACGAAGTCCCATTGATCGCGGATTTTATTTTGCTTGAACAAGTCCTGGAAAACGGGACTTCCCAAATGGAATTCCGCGTCGATGATGGCGATGCGCAATCCATGACCGGGCTTCCTTCCTGAGTGAACGATCCAAGCGTGCAGCTTATCGACCTGTAGGCTTTCCATCAATGCCTTTGCCGCCCCATAGTCGATGGACAAGGCAGCGGATTTTTTTAAACCTATGCCGTCATCCAAACCTATACCTTTACTTTTACCCAAACCAACAGGCGGCCAAAGCTCTCCGGATTTAGGCAATGGCAGCCCAGGTTTGGCCTTACGAGGCAGGAGGGAAACTTCGAGCACAAAAGGCAATGCACGTAGTTGCGGAAACGCTTCGGCCTCGGTCCAGCCGGAAACCTGGTTCTGCCATTTAAGGCGCGTATCGCATTGGAAGCCGTGTGCCTCAAGGGAATCGATATACGGATCGAACACCGGCAGGTCTTCATAGCCGCGTGCCGTATGCGGAATTGCTGCGGAGCGTGGACCCTTGTCTGCCAAGCGAACCCATACCTTGACGGGTTCGGAGGCCAGGACAGGCGGTGCCATACCCAGGTCCAGCAAAGAGGAAAACCCCAAGCCCAGTACTGTCCATCTCAGGGAGGGCCGCATATTAAATGTTATATTAGCAACTTGCACCCATTGGAGACCAGCGGATAAAAACCGTCGCAATTTTATGAAGACCTTGGAAGACATTCGGCCGCTCGCACTCAAGGGCAATGTGATCCCGCTCCATAAGGATTTCCTGCCGGATTTGGATACGCCTATCTCCGCCTTGCTCAAGTTGAAACGGCCCGGCCATCGGGTTTTTCTGCTGGAAAGCGTGGAGGTGGGTGAAAAAGTGGCTCGCTTTTCCTTTATCGGCAAAGACCCCCTGTACACGTTTACGGCCAAGGGCAACCATGTCGAAATTCGCGGCAAGGAACGGCAAGATATCGATGGCGATGCGTTGGCGGAATTGCAAAAGTTTTTGGCCCGATTCAAAGGTGTCGACGATCCGGACCTGCCGCCCTTTTCCGGGGGCGCGGTGGGATTCGTTTGTTATGATGCCATCCGGCTTGTCGAGGATATTCCCGCCACCGGCAAAGATGATTTCCATTTGCCGGATTTGCATTTCGGCATTTATGAATCTTTCCTTGTTTTCGATCATTTGAAACATAAACTGAGCATTGTTTCCAATGTGCTGGTGGATGAATTTCCTTCCCTGGAATTGGCCTATCAAGCCGCCGTCGCAAAAATCACCGCACTGGAAGCGGATCTGGGGCGGCCTGCGGTGCTGCCCGTGCCCTTAAATTCAGAACCCGCCCCGCCTGTTTGGGAGTCTAATTTTACGGAAGCGGGCTTCAAGGCCGGCGTTCTCAAATGCAAAGAATATATCCAAGCAGGCGATGCCTTCCAGATTGTCCTTTCCCAGCGGTTCACCACCAGGCCTGCAGCCGATGCCTTGACCATTTATCGGGCTCTCAGGACCATCAATCCTTCGCCCTATATGTATTACCTGGATTATGGCGATTTTGAAATTGTGGGCGCATCACCAGAAACCCTGGTCAAAGTGCAGAACGGAATTGCCGAGACCAAACCCATTGCCGGTACCCGTCCCCGTGGTCGGAACGATCTTGAAGATGTTGCCTTGGAAAAAGAACTGCTCGCCGACACTAAGGAGCGCGCGGAACATGTGATGCTCGTGGACCTCGGCCGCAATGATTTGGGCCGGGTATCCCAGTTTGGCACAGTTCGGGTTAAAAAATTCATGGCCGTGGAACGCTTTAGCAATGTCATGCACATCGTCTCGGAAGTGGAAAGCCGACTCAAACCGGAAATCCATCCCTTGCGCGCATTGATGTCCTGCCTGCCTGCCGGTACGCTGTCCGGTGCGCCGAAAATCCGGGCTATGGAAATCATCGATGGGTTGGAGCCGCATCGCCGGGGCCTGTATGGCGGAGCCATTTGTTATATGGACTTCCGCGGAAATCTGGACTCGTGCATCGCCATCCGCACCATGGTGCTCAAGGACGGCACCGCCTACGTACAAGCCGGCGGTGGTATTGTGGCCGATTCCGATCCTGATGCCGAGTATGCGGAAACCTACCACAAGGCCATGGCGCTGATGCGCGCGGTAGAATTGTCCGGAAAGCTGCAAGTATGATTCTGGTTGTAGACAATTACGATTCCTTCACTTTCAATTTGGTGCAGTATATCGGTGAAATCAATCCCGATCTGCGCGTCATCCGCAATGATGCCTTCAGCGTTGAAGAAGCCCTGGCGCTTAAGCCATCACATATCGTGATCTCGCCTGGGCCGTGTACGCCAGTTGAAGCCGGAATTTCAGTAGCGCTGATTCAGAAGGTGCCCACGTCCATTCCTCTCCTCGGCGTTTGCCTTGGCCATCAAGCCATCGGCGCGGCCTTTGGCGGCCAAGTAATCCGCGCGCCTGCTCCCATGCATGGAAAAACCGCCACCATTGAACATGGTGGCACCGATTTGTTTCATGGGCTGCCACCAACATTTACAGCCACCCGGTACCATTCCCTGATCGTTTCCGAAATCGGTTTTCCGGATGAACTCACTGTAACGGCAACTTGCCGGGATACGACTGGCCCTCTCATCATGGCCCTGCGCCATAAGCATCGACCCATTTTCGGATTGCAATTCCATCCCGAGTCCATCTTGACTGAAAACGGCAAACGTATGATCCAAAACTTCTTGGAGATGAAAGGGTTATTTTTGGAGAAAGGCATATTCTTGAGGAAAAGCATATAATGGCTGCCGCGCTACTTGGAAAATTGATACAAGGGGTTGATTTGAGCTTTGCAGAAATGCAAGGAGCCATGGCCGGCATTATGGAAGGACAATGGACTCCGGCCCAGATCGGCGGATTCCTGATAGCGCTTAGGATCAAGGGAGAGACCGCGCAGGAAATCGCAGCAGCGGTATCCATCCTTAGAGAAAAAGCCACGGTAGTGCCCACCTCTGCCAAACCGGTTGTCGACACCTGCGGGACAGGCGGCGATCACAGCGGCTCGTTCAATATCTCGACAGCCGCGGCCATTGTGGCTGCCGGTGGCGGAGTAGCAGTAGCCAAGCATGGCAACAAGGCCGTCAGCAGTGCGTGCGGCAGCGCGAATGTGTTGCAAGAATTGGGCGTCAACTTGGAACTAACTGCCGAGCAAGTGGG
>JAYSRH010000455.1:0-2799 GCA_043721115.1 Fibrobacteria bacterium
AGTCAAGCTGAGAGAGGTCATTTCCAGAAGTTCCGTGGTCATCAAACACCATTCGATATCCCAGGGGCTCATGATCACAAGACCGTGGTTTTCCATCAATCAGAAGGGCGTTTTTCTATGCGCTCAAGCCGTGGCGCGTTGGATGGTTTTATCCAAACATCCGGGCGTCATCATCAACATGGCCTCGGAATCCGGCATGGAAGGGTCTGAAGGTCAGAGTGCCTACTCAGCCAGCAAAGCCGCCCTTTATGGACTCACTCGTTCATGGGCCAAGGAATTGGGAAAACATGGCGTGCGCATCGTAGGCGTGGCACCAGGAATTTTGGAAGCCACTGGACTCCGTTCGGAAAAATATGAAAACGCTCTGGCCTATACGCGAAGCATCACTGTGGATCAATTGCGCGCGGGTTATGAAAAGGTTTCCATTCCGTTAGGAAGAGTGGGACGCTTGGCGGAAGTGGCCGATTTGGTAACCTATCTCGCATCGGATCGCTCCAGCTACGTTCACGGTACGGTCATCAATATTTCGGGAGGAAAAACGCGTGCATAATGCCGAATTGGAACTCAACAGCTTCGACCTCGCAACGCGAAAAAAAGCTTTGGGCAAACTAATAGCCTTGAATATTCCGACCTCGAAGGGTGTGGAAAATCTGAATTTGCATACGCATACTTTTTTCTCCTACAATGCTCTGGGCTGGTCCCCGACCCGGTATGCGTGGGAAGCGGCCAAGGCAGGCCTGTATGCTGCCGGCTCCATTGACTTTGACGTGCTGGATGGGGTGGAAGAATTCTTGGAAGCCGGTTTAACGCTAGGCTTGCGAACCACCACCGGCTTTGAAATCCGCGCCTTTCTAAACGAATTTTCCGAAGTGGATATAGACTCTCCTGGTGAACCCGGTGTGCATTATATCGCCGGAACCGGATTTGTGAATCGTCCCGCCGCCGGTTCCGAGGTCGCAAAAACACTCGAACACTATCGGCAAACAGCCACAAGCCGCAATTTGGGATTGGTTGCCAGAATCAACGCCAAAGTGGGCCCCATCGCCCTCGATTACACTAAGGATGTCTTACCACTGACGCCATCCGGCAATGCCACTGAGAGACATATCATCTCCGCCTATCTCGACAAGTCCGTCACTGTATTTCCCATTCTCCTGAACCGCGTGAATTTCTGGTCTGAACTTCTAAATACGCCAGCGGAAGAAATTTTGATCGCCTTGGAAAATCGTCCAGCTTTTGAAGAAAAAATCCGGGGAAAATTTGCCAAACGCGGAGGCTTCGGATATGAAAAACCCGGTCCCGAAACATTCCCGGAAGTGGGCGGAGTGTACGCGTGGATAAAATCCTGCGGGGCTATCCCCATGGATTCCTGGCTGGATGGAACCAGCGCCGGTGAAGCCCGGGCCCGCGAATTGTTCGTATGCAATCGGTCTTTGGGAGCCAGAGTTTTGAATTTGATTCCCGATAGGAATTGGAACGTCAAGAACCCGGAAGAAAAACGCATTAAGCTAGAGAACCTGGCGCGCGTGATCGCACTCGCGAAGGAGTTTCACACACCGCTGAATATCGGCACCGAAGGCAATAAATTAGGACTTCCCTTTGTGGACGATCTTTCCCGCCCGGAATTTGCTCCGCATAAGGAAGCCATTATTCAAGGTGCAAAAGTCTTGGTAGGCCATGCCGTGCTGGCCCGCTTTGCCGACTACACCTACCTTGGCGCCCAGGCAGACGCTGATTTTGGACAAGACACACAGAAAAAAAACCGGTTCTTTGCATCGGTCGGTGCCTTGCCTCCACTCACCACACCTGTGGGGAGCACGCTTAAAGACTTGGGCGTGGTCAAAGCTTTAGAGGCCATCCGCAAGTCGGCCCAAAAAGGATATTGGCCGGTTTGACAAGTCTCAAATAAGTACGTTACTGGACATTCAAATAAACGATTACTTTGGAAATAAACGATAACCTTGGAATGAAAGGCGAAACATGCTCGCAGCCCTAATGAAAAAACCCGGCCAAATCACGGTGGAAGAATTTCCTACTCCGGAAGTCGGTCCTGGTGAAGTGCTTTTAAAAGTGGAATCCTGCGCACTTTGCGGCACGGATAAGCGCGTGCTCACGGGAGAGAAAGCCGTAAGCGTTCCCATCATTGGCCATGAAATCGCCGGCATCGTGGTTGCCGTGGGCGCTGGTGTCCAGAACGTTGCCGTTGGGCGTCGCTATGCCGTCATGACCGTGATCGGCTGTGGAAAATGCCCCATGTGCCTGAAAGAAAAACAGAACCTCTGCGAAGTAGGCTTCACAGCCATCGGGTATGCCTACAACGGCGGCTTTTCCCAATTCATGATCATGCCCAAAGCCGGAGTCGAGCAAAACTGCTTGATACCTCTACCGGAAAAAATGGACTACGATGTCGGCACCCTGCTGGAACCGCTAAGCTGCGGCATCAACGGACTGCGCTGCATTCCCCTTGAAGAGATGGATCATGTGGTCATCATTGGCGCCGGTGTTATCGGCGTATTGAACGGCCTCATCGCCAAGGCCCGCGGCGCAAAAAGGGTCAGCATTTTCAACCGCTCCAGCGGTCGTTTGGACATCATCCGGAAGATGGGTTTGCCCTTCGACGATTTGGTCGACATGTCCGTGAATCCTCCCGCCGCCTGGGTCAAGGAACAGACCAAAGGCAAAGGCGTGGACTGCGTCATCGTATCCGCCTCAGAAAAATCAATGGGCAGCCTTGGTCTGGGACTTCTGGCCATCAACGGCCATCTTTCCCTCTTTGCGGGCATGAACAAATCCAACCCC